>CAZCYC010000001.1:0-18555 GCA_964502915.1 uncultured Candidatus Saccharibacteria bacterium
TACCAAGCGCTTTAATATTTTAAACAATGGATTCCTCGACAAGCTCGGAATGACAGATATTACACTAACCTTGTCGTTAAAATCCATCTTTGTCATTCTGAGGCCTGCGGATTTTTGTTTTTTATAAAAAACAAAAATCCGCAGCTTAAAAATTCCTAAACAAAAATATGCATTCAAAAAAAAATAAAAGTATCTTGAGTGATACTTTTATTTTTCATATTCAGGAACACTCTCATGAGTTTCTCCAGGATTGAACATTTGATAATAAACCTCAATCACTTCTTCTGTATTGAGTTGTTCAGAACGAACCCCAAAACTAGATAATCCACCTTTTACAATAGCAATTCTTTGCTCTAACTGACTCCTCTGTTCCTCAAATCGTTCAATATCATTTCTTAAATCCTGCTTTGATTCTGTTTTTCTCCCCGGAATGAGCTTATCGATGATACTCGAAGATGTCTGTTCTACACTTACCCCTTTGTATGGGATAATTACAAAAAATTTCTTTGACATAATATTTACATTATCAGTAAACCACTTAATAAACTCAATATATTCTTTCGTTTGGAGTCGTAAGAGCTCTTCTTTTTGTTGATGAATTCTTCTTTCCAAAGTGAGTAAGTAAGGACGAATGTCATATCTTCTCGATTGTACAGAAATTTGTATAGGAAATTCGAGAGAATTGAGGAAACCTTGGAATTGCATAATTGTCGCCTCCTGTTCTTCTTCTGATTTCAAGGACATATTGAGCGCTGTAGCCAAAAGAATAGCCCGTAAGCTTCCATCTTTTAAAACCACAATACCATCACGAATTTCTTTAATAGGGATGAACTCTTGAGTTCTTGCTCCTGTATATTTCTTATCCATGCTTCAAATTATAGCATAGATTTTTTATAGAAAAAATAAAAAAGGGTTAATCCCTTTTTTTTACTTTTTCGATACTCGCCTTGAGCTCTTTTATTTTTTTCTCTCGATCTTGAGAAAAACTTTCTCGCTGTTCTTTCTCAAGTTCTTCCAAATAATCTTCTAAAAAATTTATTTCTTTCTCTCGATCAAGAGAAAAGTTTTTTGATACTTCATTTTCTTTTACATCAATGAAATCTTCCTCACTATCATCAGTGTAGGTTATTTTACGAAGATCCATATCTACCACACTCGAAACTTCTTCAAAACTCGTAACTCCATGAATAATTTTAATAGCTCCATCTTCTCGCATATTCAACAGACCTTGCTTATCCGCAACGCGACGAACTTCTTGCTCAGAAGGTTTCTTATTGAGCAATTCCTCAATAGTTTCATCGGTAATAATGGCTTCGAAAATTCCAATTCTTCCTTTATATCCTGTTCCATTACAATGATCACAACCTCTTCCTTTTTTCAAAGTAAATTTTTGATCTACGGAAACTCCATAATCTTCAATTGGCTTTCTATTTTTCTTCGCTTCTTTAAGAACATTTCTCAAAATAATTTCTTCTTCTTCTGTTGGTTCTACTTCATAGGCACAATGAGTACAAACTTTCCGCACGAGTCGCTGTGCAAGTGAAACAGAAAGCGCAGCAGCAAGAATTTGTGGAGAAATTCCCAAATCAATTAAACGTGGAATAACTCCGGCTGCAGAGTTCGTGTGTAAAGTAGAAAGCACCAAGTGACCAGTAAGTGAAGCATTCACCGCAATGGTTGCTGTTTCTGGATCTCGAATCTCACCCACCATGATAATATCTGGATCCTGTCGCAAGGCAGCACGAAGTCCAGCAAGAAAATCATATCCTTTTTCATGATCTATTTGTGTTTGGGAAATTCCCTCTAAGTGATATTCAATAGGATCTTCAATAGTAAGAATTTTTACCTCAGGGGTATATACTTTCTTTAAAATAGAATAGAGTGTCGTTGTTTTTCCTGAACCTGTTGGCCCTGTTGTAAGAATCATTCCATTTGGTTTTTGAATTTCTCTCGTGAGAATTTCATAAAGTTTTGGTTCAATTCCTAAGTTCTCCATTCCTACATTAATTCCATCTGGATCCAAAATACGCATTACAAAAGATTCTCCATAAGCCGAAGGAATAACCGATACACGCACTTCAATTTCTTTTCCATCAAAATCAATGGTAAATCGTCCGTCTTGAGCATTTTCATGCTCAGTAAGTTTCATTTTTGAAAGCAATTTAATACGTGAAAGAATTTTTTTATAGCTTTCATGATCAAAAAAAACGATATCTTGTAAAACACCATCTTGTCGATAACGGATTCTTACCTGCTCTTCTTGTGGTTCAATGTGAATATCTGAAGACTTCGTTGCAATAGCAGAACCGAAAATAATCTCTAAAAGTTCAGAAGTTTTCCGTTTAGAATCACTCTCAAGCGTCTCTAAAAAAATTTTTTCAATATCCTTATTTGTTTTTACATTTTCAATAATCTTTTTAAGGTTATTTTGATCAATATCCAAAAAACCCCCTTTCACATTTTCAGATTCAGAAATGTCTGCATAATAATGCCATGCTTTTTCGAGTGATCTTCTTGAAACTAAATAAGGAACTATTTCATATTTTTTTTGAAGTCTTTGGAGAAGTTCTTTTGTTTCTGGAAGATTAGGAGAGCGTAAAGCGATATGGAGAACATTTCCAACAAGTTTAAATCCAGCAACTTGTTTTTTACGAGCTTCTTCTTCTGAGAGAACAGAGAGTGCATTAGTATCAACCCCTGTTTTTGTAAGATCTATATAAGGAATTCCAAAACGTGAAGCTATCTTTTTAAGGAAAGCTTCTTCTTCTCTGTTCTGAATATCTTTTATTCTTTTTTCTTGTTCCTCTTTTGGATCGTAATCATCTGACATAATCCTATTATAACACAAAAAAGAAAAGACAGATGAATTCTGTCTTTTCTTTTTTTAAGAACAATAATCTCTAAGCACTCAGATTTTTAATATAAGGTTGATATATCTTCAACGAGATTCTCAGTATGGCTCCTACCAGGGGAGGTACCAAGAATTCCTATCCGATATACCAAATTCGCGAGATCTGACTGTTTAGAGATTATCGCTCTCAAAACAACTCCACAACGGAAGTATCATAAAGATAGCAATTCTTTTAAAAAAGAAAAGTGGATATTGTGGATAACTTGTGTATAACAAATATATTTTTCATAATGTCAATAATCACAAATAAACAACAAAATGAATAGGTATATGCTATAATAGCAATAATGAATAAAGAACAACAAGAAAAAATTATTGATCCACAACTCCGTCCACAATCTTGGGATGAATATATTGGTCAAGAGAATATTAAAAATAATCTTCATATTCTCATAACAGCAGCAAAAAAAAGAGGAGAAACTTTCGAACATTTGCTCTTCTATGGTCCACCTGGACTTGGAAAAACAACACTTGCCCATCTCATTGCTAAGGAAACTGCAAGGAATATTAAAATTACTTCTGGGCCAGCTATTGAAAAAGTAGGTGATTTAGCGAGTATTCTCACAAATCTTAATCAAGGAGATATTCTCTTTATTGATGAAATTCATCGACTCAATAAAAATATAGAAGAAGTTCTCTACCCAGCAATGGAATCAGGAGTGCTTGATATTATTATTGGAAAAGGACCATCTGCACGAAGTATTCAACTAGAACTTCCTGCTTTTACCCTCATTGCAGCAACTACAAAAATTGCCATGATGAGCTCCCCTCTCCGTTCACGATTTTCTGGTGGTATTTTTAAACTCGAATTTTATACTAATAAAGAAATAGAAAAAATCATTAAACAATCAGCACAAAAGTTGATGATTGAGATAGATGATCAAGCAATAACTGAGATAGCTCAGAGATCACGCTATACTCCGCGAACAGCAAACTATTTTTTAAAGCGTTGTAGAGACTATGCAGAAGTGCATGGAACTCAGCTCAATTATGAAACAGTAAAAAAATCTCTTGAACTCATTGGAGTTGATCGTGAAGGTTTACGAAGAATTGATCGTGAAGTTTTAACAACGATTATTGATAAATTTAATGGAGGACCTGTTGGTTTAAAAACAATTGCAAGTGCAACCCATGAAGAAATTGATTCCATTGAATCAGTTGTGGAACCTTATTTGATTCAAAAAGGATTTTTGGAACTTACCTCTCGCGGTCGTGTAGCAACCCAAAAAGCTTATGAACATTTAAAGAAAGATTATTTCTCATAGAGAGAAAACTTGTAAATTTACAATTTTTCTTTTAAACTTCCCTATATGTCAGGACATAATAAATGGTCAAAGATTAAACATAAAAAAGCAGCGACTGATGCAGCTAAATCAAAAATCTTTGCAAAATTAGTGAAACTCATTCAGGTAGAAGCAAAAGCTTGTGGTGGGGATATAAATTCTCCAGGATTGAAACTTGCTATAGAAAAAGCTCGTAAGGCAAATATGCCAAAAGATAATATTGAACGAGCTATTAAAAAAGCTTCTGAAGCTGGAGAAACGAAAGCCGTTGTCTATGAAGCCTATGGACCAGCTGGTGTTGGAATGATTATTACAGGACTTACCGATAATACAAATAGGACATCTGCTGAAATTAAACACATTCTCTCAAAACACGGAGGATCATTAGGAAGTCCAGGATCTGTATTATGGAATTTTGAACAAGATGCAGAGCGAAATTGGGTTCCTAAAAATCGTATGGAAATTTCAGATGAAGATGGAGAAAAACTCGCAAAACTCATTGAAGCAATAGAAGAGAATGATGACATTCAAGATATTTACACCACCGTTGATGAATAAAAATAAGAGCCTCTAAAAGGCTCTTATTTTTATTCATTTTCTTGACCATTAGAATCTTTTTGAACAAAAATAATACGATCTTGTATTACTTTATCTCCATTTTTTGCTTCCCCTACTACTCGCAAAAGATTTTTTTCTTTAAGATAAGGAATATCACTTACGAGGAGATTAAAGATAAATGGTGCTTTTTCTAAATCAGCAAGAAAGGTATTGTTAACAAAGAAAGAAACTTTTTTAAACTCATCATCATCCAAATCATCACTCCATACTTTTAACTGAATGTTATCATCCTTTTGGTAGTGTTTATCACTATCTATCCCTTCTATTTGAAGATCAAATTTTTGGTTTTGGTTTTGTATTAAACCATCTGGTCCATGAACATCATCATACTCTGTAGGTATCTCAATGCGATTATCAAAAAGGTTTTGGTAATGTTCGTGAACAAATTTTTGAACTCCAAATTCCCAATTTTTGTATTGTGGATCATTTCTACTATTTCCAGGTCCCAATGGATTATTTTTATTTACCCAATGCAAAATGGTATGTGGATCGAAATAGGTAAATGTCTTCTTACTATCCTCTGGAGTATACTCTGTTGCTAATTTTCCAGAGAGAAGATCTACGGTATAAGTTTTTCCTCCCATCCAATCACCTCTCAACATAGGTTTTAATTCCGAAAAATTTTCTGGAACTTCGTAATTCTTAAAAGCTTTATTTTGATAACGATCAGTATCAAGAATTAATTGCATAAATTCGTGCCATGGTTTAATAGAAAGTTTTGATCCTTTCTTCATAGGTGAATTATCATTATTTCCTGTCCATACGCCAACAGCTACATCAGAAGTATAACCCATCATCCATGCATCACGTTTATCATTCGTTGTTCCAGTTTTTCCTGCAACACTCTTATTTCCAAAATAGAGTCCTGAATGAGCTCCATAAAGTGGAGTTCTTGCTTCATTATCAGAAAGAATACTTGAAATCATCCGAGCTACATTTCTGGAAAAAACACGTTCTGTTCTTGGTTCTGTTTTTTCTAATACTTTTCCATGAATATCTCTAATTTCTTTAATAGCATGTGCTTGAACATGTCTTCCTTCATTTGCAAATGTAGTATACGCAGAAGTTAAATCAAGAAGCGTAACTTCACCACCTCCAAGAACCAAACCGAGTCCATAAAATGATGGATTTTTATTTAATGTTTTAATACCAGCTTCACGTGCTTTTTTAATAACATTTTTAATACCAGCAAGATAGAGTATTTTAATAGCAGGAATATTCCTTGATTGAGCAAGAGCATTTCTTAAACTGATAGGTCCTTTAAATTTATTATCCCAGTTCTTTGGGCTATAACATCCTTTTTCCCCGCCTGTGGAAATATCATCAGAATTACACCTTGCATTAAATTGTGTCTGAACATCAAAGAGAACGGTTTCTGGGAGATATCCTTTTTCAAAAGCTGTCGCATATGCGAGAGGTTTAAAAGAAGAACCTGGTTGTCTTGGAGAAAGAGCAACATTAAAATTACCATCAAAATCTTTTGTATCAAAATAATCTCGAGATCCAACCATAGTGATAATATCTCCTGTTTTGGATTCAATAGCAACGAGTGCAGCATTACTAGCATGCATATCCTTTCCTATTTCTTCAATATGCTTCTTAATAATATGTTCAGCTTGTTTTTGTAACTTATAATCAAGTGTTGTAATAACTCGTAAACCACCATTTTCTACAACATCTTCCCCATATTTTTTCTCAAGAATAGATTTAACATACTGAACAAAATGTAATGCTTTTGCATAATGTTCTTCCTTAGGGAGAAAATGAACTTTTTCTAAAATAGCTTTTTGATATTCATCATCTGAAATAAAATGATATTTTTTCATTTCAGATAAAACGAGTCTCTGTCTCTTCTTTAATTCATCTCTATGTTTTCCATAAGGAGAATAATAAGTTGGAAGATTAGGAATTGCTGCAAGATAAGCTGCTTCTGCAAGAGAAACATCACTTGCAGCTTTTCCAAAGAAAATCCTCGCTGCTTCTTGAACTCCATAAATCGTTCCTCCATAAGGCGCTTCATTGAGATAAGTAGTTAAAATTTCATCCTTAGAAAGTTTTTTTTCTATTTTATAAGCGAGAATCCACTCCTTCATTTTTCTCGTAATCGTTTTTTCACGAGTAAGGAGTGTATTTTTAATCATTTGCTGTGTTAGTGTTGATCCACCAGCAGGTCCTCGAGAAGGAAATCCTAATTTAGCAAGAAGCGTTTGGAAAGCTGCTCGTATTGTTGATTTCCAAACAACGCCTTTATGGTGATAAAAATCGTGATCTTCAATTGCAACGATAGCATCTTTAATATGCTTAGATATTTTATTACTTGGAACTACCGTTCGTTGAATATTTTGGTGAATATCATAGAGAAGAATTTCCCCAGTTCGATCATAAATTTTTGTTGAATTAACTATCTTCCTCTGAGAAAAATTATCAATACTCGGAATTTCCAAAGATGAGAAATAGAAAGAAAGTCCTGCTGCAGCAAGAATAAAAATAATAAATAAACTTCCAAAGAATAATTTCAAAAAACGAAAAGATTTTTTCTTCTTAGTTTTAGTTTTAAAATGAGATCGGTGATGAATATTCTTTTTATTTTGTGTTTTTTTTATCTGAATATCTTTTGGATGATGTTTTTTTAAAGAAGAAGTTTGTTTCTTTCTTTTTATTTTTTCTTTTTTTTCTTTCTGTTTCATTTCTTTTATTTTTTTTTGCTGTTTTTGTAAATGATGAAATCCTTTTTTTAAAATAAAATTTGTTTTTTTTGATAAAAACAATAGGAAAGAAAAAAATTGAGATGAGAAAAAATTTATTTTTTTTATCTTTCTTTTCCTTGTTTTTCTTAACATTTTTTTTCTCTGTATTTCTGCTTCTCGCTGTATTTTTTTTATTTTGCGAATATAAGCTCGCTCGTATGGATTTAACTTCCTTCTCATATGATTTCCATATTAAAAGGGAAAAAAATAAAGTAAAGCAAAAATTGCTTTACTTTATTTTTTTCGGTAAGAAGCAAAAAAAGTTAATCCAATAGCTAATGCATCTAACTCATCATCGATATATTTTTCTTTTCTTTCTGGAAGTTTAATGAGATAAGGAAGCATAAATAAAATATCCTTTTTTTCTGCTCTTCCGTTTGAAGTTATAGCCAACTTAATTTGATTAGGAGTAAATTCATAAATCTCTAAATTATTTTTCTTCGCAAGATAAAAAAGAATACCTCTTAATTCAGCAACATGAAGTGCTGTCTTAGTATTTTTAGAAAAGAAAAGAGATTCAGTAACAAAAAAATCTGGTTGATATTTTTTTACAAGAAAAGAAAATCTGTCTCCGATAGCAAATAATCGCTGATAAATATCTTCATTTCTATTGCTTATGAAAGTTTCTGAAAAAAGAACTTTTTCTTTTTGATTATTTTCTTTTGCTAGTAATGCAATACCTACTCGGTCATATCCAGGATCTATCGCAATAATTTTTATCATCATATCTATGATAGCATTTCTCTTATCTATTCATAGGCATAACGAGATAGAGAAAACTCGTGTCACCAATAGCTTTAATAACAAAAGGTTTATTTTTTTCTGTAAAAGAAAGTTGAATACTATCAGCATTGAGTCTCGATAGGAGATCTGTAATATATTTTACATTCACATAAATATCAATATCATCACCCTCAACAACTGATTCTATTTTTGTTTCATATACCCCAACATCAAGATTTTTTGAATGAACAGAGAGTGTATTTTTTTTACTATCCACCTTCAAGTGAATCTGATGAAATTTATCAGAAAAAATATTGGTAAGTTTTAAAGCTGTTATAAAGTCCTCCTTTAAAAGAACTGCAGATGTTTTTTCTTCTTGTGGAATAATTTGCTTATAATCCGGATAATTTCCATCAATAACACGAGAACTAAAAAATATTTCGTCATTACTTAAATTTATTTGAGTATCACTTATTTCCCAAAGAACTTCACCTTCAATATTCTGAAAGACTCGTATGAGCTCTTGTATATTTTTAATAGGAATAATAACACCAGGAAAATCTTCAACATTGTTTAATATAATTCTCTTTTCAGCAAGTCTAAACGAGTCAGTTGAAACAAAAACAAGCTCATTATCCTGATGATAAATATACACCGATGAAATTTCTGGTTTAATTTCAGAAAGTGATGCAGCAAAGAACACTGATTTTATTCCATCAATAATTTTTTCGATAGGAAGAGAAAAACTCAATTTATCTTCAACACGAGGAATAATAGGAAATTCCGACGCGTCATAAGTATGAATATCCATAACTGAATCTTCTGTTTTAATTGAGAGTGTATTGTCTTTCTTTTCAAGACTTATCTTTCCATTTGTTTTAAGAGAGTTAATAATCTGTGAGAATATTTCATATTTTAAAGCAATTTCCCCTTCTCGCTCTACTTTTGCTGGAATACTTACTTCTACGCCTACATTAAGATTGGTTACCTTCATAAGGAGGATATTATCCTTTGCAGAAAGGATAATATTTTCAAGGATAGGGAGTGTTGTATTTTTATTAATTTTAAGTTTATTAATTGCTGAACTTATTTTTTGTGTATTTGTTTCTAATTTCATAATACTATCTTAGTTAGTTTATAAATAATTTATCATTATTATTAGCCATGTGTATGTTGTGTATATCTCTATAAGAGCTTTTATTTTCTTTAAAATATAACTCTTAATTTTAATTTATCTCTGTTGATATGATGCGTCTGTTTTTCTGATTTTTTTAGAGAGCTGTGTATAAACTTCTTTTTATCCAGAGTTTATAAAAAGATTATACGCTCAATATCTACAGATTTATACACAAGATTTACACATTAAGGATCGCTTTAAGTTGATCTATTTCTTGTACCAACAAAGGATCTTCTTTTAATTTGTCTTTTATTCGTTCATAAGCATGAATGGCAGTGGTATGATCTCTCCCCCCAATTTCTTTTCCTATAACAGGATAAGAGATATCAAAAAATTCCCTCAAAAGATACATGACAATTTGTCGTATATGAACAATATCTTTTTTTCTTGTTTTTTTAAAAATATCATCTGGATTAATACCATAGAAACCTGAAACAATTTTTACAATCTCCTCTACTGCAATGTGTTTTTTAGGTCTTACATTATTTTTGATGATATTTTTTACTTCTAAAACACTTAATTTTCTATTTCTTAAATCTGTTTGTATCGTTATCGTATTGAGAATACCTTCAAGTTCACGAATATTTCCGGTAATATTTTGTGAAATGAAATCTATCACTTCATCACTAATAGGAATTCCTCTTTCAGTTGCTTTTTGTTTTAAGAGTGCTGCTCGTGATTCATAATCAGGTTTTGTAATATCTACAATCATCCCCGCAGAAAATCTTGATTTTAAACGATCTTCAAGTCCTATAATGTAATTAGGGTGCTTATCTGAAGAAAATATAATTTGTTTTCCTTTATCATAAAGAATATTGAAGAGATGGAAGAGTTCTTCTTGAAGTTTTTCTTTTCCTGAAAAGAATTGAACATCATCCATAATGAAGACATCAAAATTTCTATATCTATTTTTAAATTGATTAATTTTATTATGTGTGAGTGCATTCACATAGTCTTGAGAAAATTTTTCTGAATTTGTGTAGAAAATATTTAATTTATCATTCATCTCATAGAGTTTATTTCCGGTTGCTTGAATGAGATGAGTTTTTCCTAAGCCAGTTGAACCATAAATAAAGAGAGGATTATATACACCAGGTTTTTTAATAATTGCTTGTGCTGCTGAATAAGCAAGTTCATTAAATGGACCAACAATAAACGAATCGAAGGTATATTTTGCATTGAGATTATTATTTTTGTTAATTGATAAATTTTGGAGGGGAAGAGTATTTTTTTGTATAACTTCTCTCTTTCCTTTTTTAATTTCTTTTTCTTTTTTCTTTTTTACAATATATTCAATTTTTTTAATTTCTGGATCGTATTTTTTAATGATACGTAGAATCATTTTATGAAATTTTGTTTGTAACCATTCTTTATTAAATTCACTTGGAACACCAACAACAAAAGTATCTTCTTTTTTTTCAAAAGCAAAAGTTTTTTTAAACCAGGTTTCAAAATTAGGTTTTGAAATTTCTAATTCAATTTCATTAAGTGTTTTTTTCCAAGTGTTTTCTATGGTATTTTTGATATTCATAAAACAAGTAGCAATGTTTTTAACTAATAAAAGTTTTTATATTTTTACTATATTTTTTTTTCATAAAAACAAAACTCAAAAACCGTGCATAAACCTGTGGATAAGTTACTTTTTTTAAAAAAAAGGATACTTGATTTCTTTTTTTTTATTATTAGTATAGTGCTATACTTTTATTCATCATAAATTAAGAATTATTATGGCATCAAAGGCACTTACTTTAAGAAAAAGAAAAAATAGAAAAATGTTTAAGGTCCATGGTTTTCTCAAAAGAATGGCAAGTACGGCTGGGAGAAAAGTTATTTTGAAGAGGAGAAGAAAAGGACGAAAGAAACTTAGCGTTTCCTAAAAACCCTTTATTTATAAGGGTTTTTAGTTTATCTTTAAATTATGTTAAAGAAAGAATATAAAATTTCATCTCAGGAATTCAAGCGTTTATTTAAAAAAACAAGCAAAAAAGAGACAGAACACTTTATTTTTTTTCTAATAAAAAAAAGAGAATCTTGTGAAAATTCTCTCACAAAAATAAGTGTAATTTTATCGAAGAAAAAGGTAAAAACTGCTATTTTAAGGAATAAAAACAAAAGAATCATATACTCAATTATTCGTCAAATATATCCACAACTTTCTTATTATCATTATTTATTTATTTCTCCTAAAAGAGATATTTCAAATCTTGAAAATAAGCTTATAAAAGATGAAATTCTTTCTATTTTATAAATTTTAAGCTTGTATCTTAAAAACTTTCCTTTATACTGCTGGTATTATGATTCATTTATGGAAAATACTCATTTATCAACCAATTTATAACTTACTCATTCTCTTTGTTGATTTTTTTTATCAACATTCAATGTTCCTTTCAGTTATTAGTCTCACTATTCTTGTTCGTTTGATCATTTATCCACTTTCTTATAAATCAGTAAAAACTCAACTTGGGATGAAAAAAATTCAACCTGAGATTGAAAAAATTAAAAAAGAAATAGAGGATAAACAAGAGCAGGCAAAAAAAACAATGGAACTCTACAAGAAAAGTGGAATAAACCCATTTTCAAGTTTTCTTGTTATGCTTATTCAAATTCCTATTATTTTAGCTCTCTATTGGGTACTCATGGATTTGAGTAAACATGGGGTAGATCATTCTCTCCTCTATTCTTTTATTTCAAAACCTGAACAAATTAATATGAGAACATTTGGAATAGATCTCACACAAAAGAGTATTATCCTTGCTGTTCTTACAGGAATAAGTCAATTTATCTATTTAAAAATTTCAGCTTCCTTTAAGAAGGTAGAAAAGAAAGAAAAGAAGAGTAAAACAAGAGAGGATTTAATGCAAAGTATGCAAGAATCTATGAAATATACGATGCCTATTATGATTAGTTTTTTCTCTTACATTGTAGGTGGAGCCGTGGCACTCTATTGGTTTATTTCTAACCTTTTTATGCTCTTCCAAGAAATATATATACAAAAAAAGATAGCAAAAAGAGAAGAAATATAAATTTCTTCTCTTTTTAATTTACAAAACTTTGTCCTTCAACATTATTTGATTGATGTTCAGCAAGCTCCTTCTTTGCTTTTTTAATGGAGAGAATTTGTGCTGGATCTGAAGTAATAATTTGGTCTTCTGTGTAGGAAGCGATAATTTTAAGAGCGACGTGTTTTAACCCTGCAAAGAAGATTCCTTCTCCAACACTTGATTCCATTAATGTATATTTTTCTCCGTCTGTAAGGCGAAAGATTTTTTGTAAATTATCAATTGAAGAAGGAGACTGTTTTAGAAGAAGTTGAATAGATGAGTTTGTAATAATAGGGAGTCCATATTTTGATTTAACAAAGTCATTCACATCTTGGGTAATAGTAGAAAGTCCTAAATAATATTTACGTCCTCGTTTTGCGAGCATAAAGAGAAAAGATGCCGTATCATCTGATTTCATCATCCACCATGCCTCATCAACTACGAGTAATCGCTTCTTAATATTTTTTCTTACAGCATTCCAAATAAATGCAGTAATGATATACATTGCAGCTGGTTTAAGTTCATCCTCCATATCACGAATGGAAAATACCACTAGCTTTTTATTGATGTCTACATTAGAAGGTTTGTTGATAAAACCAGCCCATGTTCCGCGGGTATATTTTGTGAGTTTTGTAAGGAGATCTTCACTTCCCTCCATACTTGAGAGTACCATTTCAAAATCAGACATGAGTGGTGGTTCTATCTGTGAATAGTCAGAATTTGGAGTAATATCTTTCAGAGCATAAGTTTCTGTAATAGCTCGATCAATAATAGAATCTTCTTCTGGGGTGAGTCCACCAAACATAATTCTAAAGAGTCCTACAAGGTGAATGATATGAGAACGTAATACATCGGCAGGATCTTCATCTTCTTGTGGAACCGGAACATCAAAAGGGTTAATGTGGTGTTCCGAGGAAAGAGAAATATTAAAGTATCTTCCATCTACAGCTTGAGCGAGATATTCGTATTCCCGTTCAGGGTCAATTACGATTACTTCTGTATCGAACATCATTGTTCTTAAAATTTCTAGTTTTGTTGCATAAGATTTTCCAGCTCCAGAAGTAGCGAAGGTTACAGAGTTATAGTTTGGAAGTGAAAATCTATCAAAGATAACAAGCCCGGAATTTTCTCGATTAATTCCATAGAGAATTCCTTTATTATCAGTGAGTTCTGAAGAAATGAAAGGGAAGAAAGAGGAAACTGGTCCAGTATTAAGTTTTGTATGAACGAGTAATTGATCTTCCCCAAAAGGAGCAACAGTCAGAAAACCTTCCATTTGTTGAAAGAGCGCTGGTTTAAGATAAATGAGCTTTGATTCTATAAGTGAACGGATTTCATTTTCTACTTTTTTAAGTTCCTCTTCATCATCTGCATAGATAGTAATGTAGAGTCCCACAGAAAAAATTTTTTCTCTCGCTTGTTGGAGTGAATCTCGTAAGGCTTCTAAATCATTGAGTGCGGTATCCAAAACAGGGTCTCTCACAAGACCTTTCTTTTGTCGAGTGATAATTTGTGACTGCACTTCTGCAACTTTCTTTTTGAATTCTTGGAGAATTTTTTTTGTCTCGATAGGGTGAATATGAATTCCTACATCAAATATTTTATCAAGGTTGATGAGTGGTGCGAGCCAACCATCTGTAAGGAATCTTGGGTATGACATAACGAAAAAGGTTTTCGCAATTTTCCCAGAAATTTTGATAGCATTACTACTGATTTCAAGTGCTGCTGGAGCGATGATATCTTGAAGTTGAAGTTTCGCAGTTCTGTAAATTTCGTCTGGAAGCACTGGAACAGCAGTTTTTTTGATTTGATTTTCTTTTTTTTCTTCTGAACCAAAAAGTTTTGAAATAAATGACATAGTCTCATTATAGCCTATTTTTATAAAAATTAAAAAGTTCTATTTATTGTTTTTCTTTCTCCTTTCTTTTATAATGGAAATGTTTATGAGATTTGAAATACCACAATTTATTAATATAGAAGATAAACTCTTTGGACCTTTTACTTTTAGACAATCACTTTATCTCGTTGGAGGTGGTGGCTTGGCTTATATTTTTTACAAGACACTTCCAAATTTTATTGCTGTTCTCTTAGGTATTCCTGTTATTGCATTTTCTCTTGCTTTAGTTTTTTATAAACCAAACGGGCGTCCGTTTATCAAAATGGTAGAAGCTTCAATTCTCTATGCTTTTTCTCATAAATTTTATCTCTGGAGAAGGTCAGAAAAAATTGAAGAACAGAGAGTTTCTCGTGTTGAACAAGTCCACCAAAAGTTTCCAGAAAAAGGAGAAATTCCGGAAGATAAAAGGAGAAGAATTTCTGATTTAGCTTGGTCGCTTGATATTCTTGATTTTGAAGAAAATCAAAAAATCTTTGAAGATGAATTTCAAGGAAAAGATTTTTCATGATTAATTTTAGAAAAAAGAAGAGCCTCTACTCTTCTTTTTTCTTTTCACCAGTAAAATATAAAGTGATTGTCTTAGTTCCTTTTTGAAGTAATTTTTTAATTCCTTCTATTGTTATTCCCGTCTCTATTTCTCCAGATTTTCCATTCGTGGTGATATAGAGTTCATCTTGTTTTCCAAAATCCTGTGGAGGTTTTGTCTCTCCGTTGATGTTCCATTTTAAGAATATATCAACGAAGTTTGCTGCGGTAGTGGACATATTGAGGGGATGGAAAGAGAGTTTAACAGTGTCTCCATTAATATTGGGAAAGTTATTGAGTGCTTTGTTTGTCATTACTCTTCCTTTTTTATTAATTCTATAGAAGAGTATATCAGGTTCAGATTTTTCTGTAGGAATATGTAAAATATTTTCTGCAAAAGAACGTTCTTTTCTATCATTCGCAACAACTTTTATCCTCTCTTCACGAAGGAGTGGGTCTGCATCAAAAGTAATGGAGTTTTTTCCAAATCCAGAATCTTTTACTTGTTTTTTATAATTTCTATCCCAATAGTAAACGAGTTTATTAGCTTCTGTAGGAGCAATTTCATAAGTTTCTGGAATTGCGGTTACTTTTATTTTACTTTGTTTCAATGGAATTGTTTTTCCCCGATAGAAAGGAGGGGTATAAGCATCTACTACTTCCCAGAGAAAATCTACTACTGCAGGAGCGAAGTAAAATTCTTTCTTAAAATTTTTATCTCCCACTTCAATGTTCGCAATAACTTTTGAAACTGAACCCATAGGCCCCGTAGTAAAATTAAATTCTTTCTTTCCATATCCAGCAAGTTTTTTTTCTCCGTTTAGGAACCAAGTAATGTAGTAGTTATTTAAATTAAAACTATAACTCTTGAGTTTCATTTCTACATACTCATTTGGCCCTGGAATTTCTGGAACTACTTCTGCAAAAATATCATTTGCGGTGTAGAGTTCAAAAGCTTTTACTTCTTTTTTTTGTAAAGTAAAAAATGAAAGAATTACAATTATAAAAATGAGAAATTTTTTCATGACGAATAACATTATATCATGTTATTGAAGTTTACAATATTAAAAATAAAAAAATAAGTGATAACTTTTGTTATCACTTATTTTTTTATTAAATTCCGGCCAACATAGCTCGATAGTCTTGTTTAGTTGCAGTATACCAATCTCTATAGAGACCGAAACAGATACCTTCACTTTGTGGTTTAAAAGGATCTTCATCTGAATCACGTAAACATTTGTAGTCACCAGTTGTTTTATTCCATACTCCAGGAGCCATTTTCCTTCTTTCTGCTGATTGACAGAAAGGTACAGGTTCTTCAAAGTAGTAGTAATCTGGTTTTTCTATTGAGGCTTCTTTGTAGCGATCTACGGCTTTTGATAGTGTTCCTGCTTCAGCAAATCTGTTGTTATCATAAACACCTTTTCCACCTTTTCTAATTAGAAAGTAATCACCAAAAGCTGGAACATGGTTATATTCGTAGGCACCAAAATTTTTCGGATGCTCATTTTTATTTATATGCCAGTAATGATAGTGATCATGAAAGAGTTGTCCTATCGTAAATTCTTGCCAATAGTATCCTTCATAATATTTATCTAAATATTTCTTTAGATCTTCTGGTGTTTTGAATTGGAGTATACTGTTCTCCCTGTTTGCTTTCATAGTAAAAGTCTTTGTCTTAAATATACTTGGTTGTTTTTTAATTTGTTTTTGATACTCCCCTTCAAGGAAGGTATTTATTTGGTCATTTGAAAGAGAATCATTCCAAACTTTTTTTCTAAAAGCAATACAGTCATCTGTTAAGTCTGAAAGTTTTTTAACTGTCATTTTTAGTTGTTGTAAACTTGCTTGGAGATCCAAGACATCTTTTTCTGTAACAAGATCCCTTTCAAGAATGAAGTAACCATAACGAGCTTTACTCTTTTTTTCTTTAGGAACATTTTCTCTCCAGATATTCCAAGCCCAGTCTACAATAAGTTTTTCTGCCTTTTCTCTATTCTTCTTTACAAGACTTTCTGGTGTTTCTCCTTCTTTAAATGAATATCCTGTTGCAAGTTCTACTTGGTATGTAGGAAGTTTTTTTTCTTTGTTTTTTACTGCTGTAGCTGTTGATTTTTTTTCTTGAGCTTTTATTGAAAGTATATCTATAAGCTCTTGATCGTTGAGATATTCAGTGTCGGATGTATCAAATTCTTTTGATTCTTCTATCTTTTTTTTATCAATAAAGAATTCTTTTTCTCCTTTTTTGTCCCGATGAATGTCTTCTAGGAAGAGAGATATTTTAGGATTCAAACTATTTCTTTTTTTGGTGAATTCTTCTTGGTTATTTATCATTTCTTTGAGTATGAGAAGCATTGCATAAAGATTCTTTCTTTTTATGAGATCTTTATCTCCACCAATATTAATCGTGTAGGTAGAACCATTTGACATAACAGAATTCATTGTTGATTGTAAGACTCCAGCTCCTGGGATGTTGAGTGCCGGGTCTTGAGACATAGATTTTATGTATGATTTTGCTTTATCAAATTCTTCTTGGTATGCTTCTTGGCTACTTTTACAAGACTCTTTGGTTAATTCTTTGAAGTTTGTATCCATTATATCTTGCACTGTGTCATCCCAGCGTTTTTCCCATCCATAATCTGGTCCTGGAATACATGCATCTAATTGAGGAATTATTTTTAATGCTTCTATTTTTGTATTTCGCTCTTCTTCTTTAAGTTCAATATATTTTTTAGCAAGTTGAATAGATTTCTCTAAATTTCCTTTAAGTTCAACTATATATTCAGGGCCATTATTCCAATCTTTACCTATTTCATCTTCTGGTCCTCCTACATAAGGCACAGATGCGTCATCTCCTATTGCTTGCTGAAATGATGAGAGAGATGAGGTTGGGTTTATATTGTTATTATTTTCATTTTTTACCCCCCCATTATTTCCGTTATGAGATGTTTGTGTATCATTATCTATTCCAAGTACATCAAATTCATTTTGGTATCCTCTATTGTAAGTTTCATTAAATGATGATTCAAGTTTTTTAGTATAGCTATTGTCTGGGGAAACTTTTTTACTAAGTTCACTCAACCCTTTTTGAATTAATTTGTCGGTGAGTTGTCCTAGAAATCGAGCAAGAACATCTGAAAGTTCTCGTGCAAAATAAGATTGACTTTCATCTTTTGTGAGTGCTGTTTTAAGTTTGGTTTCCACAAGATTTCCTGGCGTTTTAGTAGCATATTTTATACAAATGTATGGTTGCTTGTTTTTATCCCATTCTATACATTTTTTTTTGTCTTGGTATCTTGTCGTTGTTTGAGCATCATTTATTTTATTTTTTAGTTTTTTAGCAGTTTTTGACCCGAGAGCAGTATTTATTAATGTTTCTTTTCCAATCGGATTATTGTGTGGATCTGAGAGTGCGATATAGGCATTCCAACCAGCCTTTTTTAAATCACCACGAAGAAAATCATCTACGTTTTCTTGAGATCCCAAAAGTTGAGTTAAGGTTTCCCCCTCATCATTAATTAATGCAGCGACTGTTTTATCGCTAATTTCGTTAATACCAAATTTTACTACAGATTCTGCAATATTTCTTGCATTCATTAATTTTCCGTCAAGATAGGCATTATAATTTGCACG
>CAZCYC010000002.1:0-17011 GCA_964502915.1 uncultured Candidatus Saccharibacteria bacterium
GGTATTTAAAAATTATTCGTTTTTAAATAGTTGATTGGCAATAATTTTTTTTTATTGCCTTTCTCCTAAACTAAAGATAAAAGATAGATAGATTTTCTATGACGACTGATATACGAGAAAAGAAGTATTTTGCAAAGTATAAAAAACCACTTATTGAAGTTCCAGATTTAGTAGAAAACCAGGTAGCTTCTTATGAAAAATTCCTTCGAGGAAATCTTCAGAAGACGATTATGGAGTTTTCTCCTATTATTGATTATTCTGAAAAGAAGTATCGGCTTGATTTTTTGGATTTTTCTTTTGATGAGCCAGAGTTTGATGAATACTATGCAAAGGAAAATAAGCTTACCTTTGAGGGGAAGCTTAGGGCAAAGGTAAAGCTTACAAACAAGGTAACTGGAACAATAACAGAAGAAGAAATTTTTCTCACAGAAATTCCACTCATGACATCTCATGGGACATTCATCATCAATGGGATTGAGCGAGTTATTGTTCCTCAGCTTGCGCGAAGCTATGGAGTATTTTTTACTTTGAATGAGCATGTAAAGGGGAATTTTTTTGGGGCAAAAATCATACCGCTTCGTGGAGCTTGGATTGAGTTTGAGACGAATAAAGACGGTGCCATTTATGTGCGTATCGATAAAAAGCGAAAGTTTGCTGCAACAGCACTCTTGCGTGTTTTTGGCTTGGAAAGTAACGAAGACATTCTTGCTGCTTTTGCAGATGATGAAGCGAGTTTGGATTATATTAAGAACACTCTTGAAAAAGATACTTCGCTTACGAAAGAAGAAGCCTACGTGGATATCTACCGTAGGATTCGTGATGGAGAAGTTGCGTCTCCTGAGGCGCTTAAAGAATATTTTACTGCTATTTTTTCTGAAGAGCTCTATGATCTCTCTGAGGTTGGGCGTTACCATTTTAATCAACGATTTGATTTAGAACTTCCAAAAGCTGGGAAATATCAGGCAAGCTTAACTCAAGAAGATCTCATTATCATTTTGAAACATATTGCAAAATTGAATGTAAGTCCTGATGCTGAACCTGATGATATTGACCACTTAGGTTCACGACGCGTGCGTTTTGTGGGGGAAATGATGGAACAAAAAGTTCGCCAAGCGCTTGCTCAAATGAAACGAAATATTCGTGATAGAATGTCTACGATTGACCCTGATGAACTTCAAGCTATCCGTATCATCAATCAACGACCTTTCCAAGCGAGAATTAAAGAATTTTTTGCGACAAACCAGCTTTCCCAGTATATGGACCAAGAAAATGTGCTTTCTGAGATTGCTCATTTGAGAACACTTTCAGCTCTTGGTCCAGGAGGGCTCACGCGTGAGCGTGCTGGTTTTGAGGTGCGTGATGTGCACCCATCTCACTATGGACGTGTTTGTCCTATTCATACTCCAGAAGGACAAAACATTGGACTCATTTTGAGACTTGCTGTTTATTCTCGTATTAATCGTTTCGGGATGATAGAAACTCCTTACGCAAAAGTAGAGAAAGGGAAACTTACTGGAGAAATTGTTTATCTCAATGCAGTAGAGGAGGAGAAGTATAACATTGCCCATGCTTCTAATAAATATGATGAAAAGAAAGGATTTCTTCATGATATGGTAGAAGCGAGAATTAAAACAAAGCCGGGGATTTGTCATAAAAATGAAGTTGATTTTATGGATGTGGCGACAAATGTTGCATTTTCTGTGACGACTTCACTCATTCCTTTTCTTGAAGCAGATAACGCAAACCGTGCACTCATGGGTTCCAATATGATGAAGCAAGCTGTTCCGCTCATTGTTCCAGAAGCTCCATTGGTAGGGACTGGGATGGAAGAGAAAGCAGCTTTGAATACTGGGCGTGTTGTTATTTCTCGAAGTTCTGGAAAAGTAGTTGAGCTTGATGGGAAACATATTGTTGTTGAAGATGCAAAAGGAAATAAGGAGCGTTATCGTCTCATTAACTTTTCACGAACAAACTCAAATTCTTTCTTCCATCAACGTCCTATTGTAAAACTTGGAGAGCGAGTAAAGAAAGGCCAGGTATTAGCTGATGCTTCCACCACTCAGGGAGGACAACTTGCTATTGGGCAAAATATTCTTCTTGCGTTTATGTGTTGGCATGGACAGAATTATGAAGATGCGATTATTATTTCTGAGCGTCTTGTAAAAAATTCTATTTTTAGCTCCATTCGTATTGATGAATATGAAGTTGTTGTTCGTGATACAAAACTTGGTCCAGAGCAGACAACAACAGATATTCCAAATGTGAGTGAGGCGAAATTAGCAAATCTTGATGAAGAAGGAATTATCCGTGTAGGGGCTTATGTTGGCCCAAATGATATTTTAGTTGGAAAGGTTACCCCTAAAGGGGAGACGGAACTTACCCCAGAAGAAAAACTCCTTCGTTCTATTTTTGGAGATAAATCTCGTGATGTAAAAGACACCTCCCTTCGTTTAGATTATGGAAAGGCTGGGCGAGTTATCTCTGTAAAAGTCTTTTCTAAAGAAAATGGACACAAAATGGAGCCAGGAGTGATTAAGAAGGTATATATTGAAATTGCCCAATTGAGAAACATCAAGGTGGGAGATAAATTAGCAGGAAGACATGGAAACAAAGGAGTTATTTCTATTGTTCTTCCAGAGGAAGATATGCCTTATATGGAAGATGGAACTCCTATCGATATGATTCTTACTCCTTTAGGAATTCCTTCTCGTATGAATCTTGGTCAAATTCTTGAAATGCATCTTGGACTTGCTGCAAACACCTTGAATTATCAAGCTATTGTTCCTTCTTTTGCTGGAGCAAGCGCTGATGAGATTGCAGCTGAACTTGAAAAGGCTGGATTTTCAGGAAGTGGAAAGGTAACGCTTTATGATGGGCAAACCGGAGAAAAATTTGATCAAGAAGTTGCCGTTGGATACATGTATATGTTGAAGTTGCATCATATGGTTGATGATAAGATGCATGCACGATCCATTGGTCCATATTCACTCATTACACAACAACCTCTTGGAGGAAAAGCTCAATCAGGAGGACAGCGTTTTGGAGAAATGGAGGTTTGGGCACTCGAGGGATACGGAGCTGCCTATACTTTACAGGAAATGCTTACGATCAAATCAGATGATGTTGAAGGAAGATCAAGCGCATTCAATGCTATCATTAAGGGAGAAAAAATTAGAAACAAAAATATTCCAGAATCATTTAATGTTCTCATTAATTATTTGAGGGGGCTCACCCTTGATGTTTCTCTTATTCAAAAGAATAAAAATTCTGAATTTAATGAGACATTTGATGCAATCGATATTTCCGAGGAGTATTTAGATAATAATCACGAAGCATAGCATTATGAAAAAAGAAGACATAAGAAAAAAATATAGTTCTATTAGGAGAGATAAAGCTGTTTCTATTCGTCTTGCTGATCCAGAGGTGATTAAATCATGGTCCCATGGGGAAGTAACGAAACCAGAAACGATCAACTATAGAACAGGGAGGTCGGAAAAACATGGGCTTTTTGACGAGCGTATTTTTGGACCAACAAAAGATTACGAATGTTACTGTGGAAAATATCGAGGAATTCGTTATAAGGGAATTGTTTGTGAAAAATGTGGAGTTGAAGTGACGCGCTCTATTGTGAGAAGAACTCGTATGGGACATATCGAGCTTGCGAGTCCTGTTTCACACATTTGGTTCCTTCGTGGAGTTCCATCTCGTATCGGTTTACTTTTAGATATTTCTGTTGCCCAACTGGAAAAAGTTATTTATTTTTCGAGTTATATTATCACTGAGGTAGATGAAGCAGAAAAAGAAAAAGTGATTCGTGAATTACAGCGAGAATATAGAGTAAAATTAAAACAAATTGAAAAAAAGGAAGACAAAGAAAGACTCAAAGAAATGTTTGATAAAACTTTGAGTGATATTAAATCCATTGTTCCTCATGCAATTCTTTCCGAAGATGATTATAATCTTTTCTCGCTAAAATTTGGTTCCGTTTTTGAAGCAGGTATTGGTGCAGAAGCGGTATATAAAATATTTTCTGAAATTGATCTTGATGCATTAGAAAAAGAATTAGAGAAAGAAATTCAAGAAAGTAGTTCTCGTTTGAAACTTTCTAAATTAGAGAAGAGACTTTCTCTTGTGCGTTCTTTGAGGCAAGAAAATATTAAACCAGAATGGATGTTTATTAAAAATATTCCTGTTATTCCACCAGCATTGCGTCCTATGGTTGCTATTGATGGTGGTCGTTATGCTACTTCAGATGTCAACGACCTCTATCGGAGAGTGATTAATCGTAATAATCGTTTGAAAAAACTTATTGAAATTGGCGCTCCTGAGGTTATTTTGAGAAATGAAAAAAGAATTTTACAAGAAGCTGTTGATGCTCTCATCGATAACACAATCCGAAAGCATTCTGGTGCTATGGCGATTTCATCTTCACAGAGAAGACCTCTGAAGTCTCTCTCTGATCAATTGAAAGGAAAGCAAGGTATTTTTCGTCAGAATCTTCTTGGAAAGCGTGTAGATTATTCTGGGCGTTCAGTTATTGTGGTAGGGCCGAAGCTTGAGATGGATGAATGTGGACTTCCTAAAAAAATGGCTTTGGAACTCTTTAGACCCTTTGTTATCGCTAAAATTTTAGAACGGGAACTCGCTTTCAATGTGAGAGGAGCAGGGAAATTAATTAATGAACCAAATGATGAAATTTGGGAGATTTTAGAAGAGGTGATTCAGGATCGTTATGTGCTCTTAAATCGAGCCCCTACACTTCACCGACTTTCTATTCGAGCATTTAAGCCAAAACTCATTGAGGGAAAAGCTATCCAATTACACCCACTTGCTTGTGCTGGATTTAATGCTGATTTTGATGGGGACCAAATGGCTGTTCATCTTCCGCTTTCAAGTGAAGCTCAAACAGAGGCGAGATTGCTCATGGCATCTAGTAAAAACTTACTTTCTCCGGCTTCTGGGAAGCCTATTACAGCACCTTCTCAGGATATGGTTTTGGGAGTTTACTGGATGACAAAGGCTATTGAGGGAGCAAAAGGAGAAGGAAAAATGTTCTCTTCTCCTAACGAAGCCATCACTGCTTATGATTTTGGAAAAGTCGATTTTCGAGCGAAGATTTATGTGCTCGGAACAGAACTTGCTCGTTATCAAGAATTTGAAGGAAGAGCTTTTGAAACGACAATTGGGAGACTCTTATTTAATAGTATCTTTCCTGAAGATTTTCCTTATATCAATGATGTTGTAAAAAAGAAAGATTTATCTCAGATTATTCATCGTCTCGTCTTGAAATATGGTATGGATACCGTTCCGCCAATTCTTGATAAGATTAAGGATTTTGGGTTTAAGTATGTGACAAAATCTGGATCCACATTCGCTTATACAGATGCTATCGTTCCTGAAAAAAAGAAAGAGATTATTGAAGAAGGAAAGAAGAAAGCATTAGAAATTTTACAACAGTATGAGGAGGGTCTTATTTCTAACGAAGAGCGTTATAGAAAAACTATTGAATTATGGGAATCTATAAAAGATAAGGTTCAAGAAGTTATTGCAGAAAAATTAAAAGAGTCAGAGTCTATTGATGATATGGTGACTTCTGGAGCTCGAGGTTCTCTCTCAAATATGCAACAATTGGCAGGAATGATTGGAGTTATTGTGAATGCAGTAGGAAAAGCGATTGATTTTCCTATCCTTCATTCCTTTAAAGAGGGATTAACTCCTATTGAGTATTTCATTACCACACACGGTTCACGTAAAGGACTTACCGATACGGCTTTGAAGACAGCTTCTGCTGGATATCTCACACGAAGGTTACATGATGTTGCTCAGGATGTTGTTATTACGAGTGAAGATTGTGGAACGAAAAAATATTTATTAGCAAAAGAAGAAGATTTTGATGGTATCAAAAAAACATTGGCTGATAATCTCACAGGAAGGACACTTGCAAAATCTGTTTATGATTTAGAAGGGAAGTTGCTTTTTCCAAAAGGAACTATTCTTACAAAGGAAGATGCGGAAAAAATTGAAGCTGCAGGGGTTAAAGAAGCTTATATTCGTAGTCCACTCACTTGTGAAAATGTACATGGTGTTTGTCAAAAATGTTATGGGCTTGATCTTGCTAAAAATGAACCTGTTAAGTTAGGTGAGGCAGTAGGAACCATTGCTTCTCAGTCTATTGGAGAACCAGGAACACAGCTTACTTTGAGGACTTTCCACGCAGGAGGAGTAACAGGTCAAGATATTACTACGGGACTTCCTCGTATTGAAGAAATTTTTGAAAACAGATCAAATATTAAGTCTCCAGCGCTTATTAATGAGTATGATGGAGAAGTGGTTTCAGTAAAGACAGTTGATGGGCAAAAAGAGATTGAAATTCTTGTAGATAAGGAGATTAAAATAGGAGGGAAAAAGACAAAAACAATTGTTTATAAAGTTGATCGAAAGAGAACCCCAATCGTGAAAAAAGGAGATTTAGTTTCTCGTGGACAATTGCTCACAGATGGTTCTGCTATTATCTCTGATCTCTTTAAAATTGCTGGGCAAGAGATTGCTCAAAGATATATCGTGAGAGAAGTAGAAAAGGTATATGAATTAAACTCTGCTTCAGTAAACAAAAAACATATTGAAATTATTACTCGTCTCATGTTTTCTCGAAGAAAGATTACTTTTGTTGGGGATTCAAAGTTCTCTACTGGAGATATTGTTGAACATTACGAATTAATAAAAGAAAATGAACGACTCAGAAAAGAAGGAAAACTTGAAGCAAAAGGAGAGGTTATTGTAAAAGGTATTTCTAATGTTGCACTTTCTACAAAGTCATGGCTATCTTCTGCTTCTTTCCAACACACCACACGCGTATTAGTTTCTGCAGCAGTAAAAGGTGATGTTGATGAATTGAGAGGTTTGAAAGAAAATGTTATTGTTGGAAATCTTATTCCAGCAGGAACAGGATTCCGAGATGATTTTATTCCACTTCCAGAGCTATGGGAACAGGAAGAAGAAGAGCGTATGAATACATGGGAAGAGTTTGTAAAGAGGCAAGAAGAAGATAGCGAATAGTATTTATTAAACCATAAGATACTTGCTAAAAAAATATCTTTGTGGTATGCTCTCTATGTTTTAATAAATTAAGTATAAAATATTGTTATGAAAGCAACAAAGAAGAAAAAAAATCTCAATTTAGGTTTTAAACCTAAACAATCTTCTAAGAAGCTCATGAAAGAGCTCAAAGATAGAGAGAAATATATTCTCGACGGGCGTTTTGGTTTAAGCAAAGAAGAGAAGCGGACGCTCGAATCTATTGGGAAAGAGTATGGTATTACGCGAGAGCGAGTACGCCAGATTCAAAATGCGGCGCTCAAAGCTATTAGGAAATCTAAAAGTTATGAAGAAGCAAAAGAGATTTTTATGGAAATAGAAAATCTCATTCATGAATTAGGAGGGATTGTTGAGGAAGAGTTTTTCCTTTCTTATCTTTCTCCTGATAAAATAACACAAAACCATATACATTTTCATTTGGTTCTTGGGGATAATTTTAAAAAACATAAAGAAGATGAACATTTTAAGGCACGTTGGGCTGTAAATGGAGAATTGGCAGATAAGGTGCATGATGCTCTTAAAAAACTTCATAGCGATCTCTCTGAGGAAGAGCTTCTCTCAGAAGAGAAGATGGTTTTGAAATTTATGGATAAACTTGATGGTGTTGAAGATGGTTATGTGGATGATGAAATAGCAAAACAGTTTCTTCTCATTTCTAAGCTCATTGGGACCAATCCATTAGGGGATTGGGGTTTGAAATCTTCACAAAATATCTCTCTTCGTGGGGTAAGAGATTATGCATATCTTGTTATGAAGAAGAATGGTTCCCCTATGCATTTTCGTGAAGTGGCTGATGCTATTGAAAAAATATTTGGGAAGAAGGCTAATTATGCAACCATCCATAATGAACTCATCAAAGATAATCGATTTGTCCTCGTAGGGCGTGGAATGTATGGTTTGAAAGAGTGGGGATACCGTGAAGGAGTTGTAAAGGATGTTATTGCTTATCTCATTTACGAAAATGGTCCGATGACAAAAGAAGAAATTATTGATGCTGTTTTGAAAGAGCGCTATCTCAAAAAAAATACTATTTTAGTAAATCTTTCTAATAAAGAATACTTCAAGAAAAATGATGAAGGGAAATATGTTATTACTGATAAGATTAGAAAGAAAATAGAAAAAGAAGAGAAAAAGAAAGAGAAAAATAAAAACTAGCAAAGATAAAAAACATGCAATTAAAGGCGTGTTTTTTATTTTGTAAAAATGATTCTTTTCAAGACTGCTTTTTTCTATTATACTTTCACTATGTTTTCACTTTTAGGACAATTTTGGTTTACGTGGCTTCCTTGGCTTCTCGGTTTGATTTTTCTTAAACTTTGGAGATTTTATAAGAGAGAAGATTTTCTTAGGAAGATGAGAGGGGATTATACACTTCTTGAATTACATATCCCAAAAGAAGTGCATCGTTCACCTGCGGCTATGGAGCTCATTATTGATCTCCTTTGGTATGTTGCTGGAGGAGGAGGTTCTTGGAAAATGAGACTACTAAAAGGAGCGGTTCTTTTCCCAGCTTCATTGGAGATTATTTCAGTTGAAGGAAATATTTATTTTTTTATGCGAGTGCATAATAGAATAAAAGAAACAGTAAAAACAGGAATTTATTCTCAATATCCAGATATCGAAGTTCATGAGGTTGATGATTATGTTCACTATGTTCCTGATTATCGGAAACATCATGATCGTTGGGGTTTGTTTGGTTCTGAATTTAAACTCGCAAAAGATGATTTTATTCCAATAAAAACATATGTGGATTATGGGCTTGATCGTTCTGTTGGCGTTCTTGAGGAACATCAAAAAATTGATCCTATTACCCCCATGTTGGAATATTTAGGAAGTCTCGGTAAGGGGGAACAAATGTGGATTCAGTATATTGTGCGGGCTGATATTTTTTCTGATTGGAGGAAAGAAGCCCAAGCGAAGATTAAAGAAATGATGGAAAAAGATGATGGAACACTTGCTCGGCTTACAGCAGGGGAACGTGAACTCATTAAGGCGATTGAGCGTTCTTTGAGTAAGCATAATTTTGAGGCGGTGGTGCGAGCGATTTATCTCGCTCCTAAGGAGGATTTTATGGGGC
Source organism: uncultured Candidatus Saccharibacteria bacterium (assembly GCA_964502915.1). Taxonomy (GTDB): domain Bacteria; phylum Patescibacteriota; class Minisyncoccia; order Phycocordibacterales; family UBA1006; genus UBA1006. Next base: position 9,173 of record CAZCYC010000002.1, read on the forward strand.
ACCAAATTAACCATCTACTCAATGGAATCTTTAAACCTTTTTCTTCAAAGTATTTCAATGAACTGAAACCTTCCTTTCTCACTGGTTTTGCTTGGAAATATCAAAATATTACAGGGAAAAGAGCGCTCTATTTGAAGAAACGATTTTTTAGAAACTATATTAGAAGAGAGGCTTTCTATGAACGGGAGAGCAAATGGTTGAATCTTTTACATTATAAAAAGCGACCCGACCCAATTATTCTTTCTAGTGAGGAGCTAGCAACTCTCTTTCATATTCCGAGTACGGTTTCTCAAACAGCAACTCTCGACAGAATCGAATCAAAGAAAGCGGATGCTCCACAAAATTTACCTATTTAAGATTATGTTTGATTTGACGCATGGAAAAATGAGAAAATACTTTTGTCAATTTGTTTCTATTTTTTTTATTTCTCTGAGTATTTTCCTTTTGTTTCTTGCTTATTCTTTCTTTTTGAGGAAACATAGTTTTCAGAAAGAAAGAATAATCAATATAAAACAAGGAGAGAATATTCATGATATTGCAAAAGAACTTGGAAAAGAAAAATTGATTTTTTCTCCGAGTCTCTTGAGTCTTTATTTTCGTTTTTCTCATAAAGCTATAAAATCTGGATATTATCGTATTCCTCAAAATTTCAGTGATTATCAACTTGCAGAAAAGTTAGCTCGTGCTGATTTTGGAGATATTTATACAAAATTTACTTTCCCCGAGGGTTCTACAAAAGAAGACTTATTGTCCCTACTAGAAAAAGAGAAATTAAATTTAAAGAGAGATAAACTCAAGACTCTTTTGCAGAAAAAAGATGAAGGAACTTTTTTCCCAGATACTTATTTTTTAGAACCAGAGATTTCTGAAGAAGATTTTATCTCTCGTTTAGAACAGCGTTTTCAAGAGAGATTTCAAAAAGCTAAACAAGGAACATCTCTAAAAAAGAGTGACCATGATGTTCTTGTTATGGCTTCACTCATTGAAAAAGAAGCAGGGAAGAGTTTGAAAGAGAAACAAATGATTTCCGGTATTCTTTGGAAGCGTTTAGCAAAAGGAATTCCTCTTCAGGTAGATGCTCCTTTTCTCTACGAAAGAGGAAAGGGTAGTTCAAAACTTTCTCGAAAAGATTTAAAAAAGGATTCTCTCTTTAATACTTATACGAGGAAAGGACTCCCCCCGCATGCCATAGGAAATCCAGGTTATGATGCTCTCTATGCAGCATTTCATCCGATTGAGAGCCCTTATTATTTTTATTTGCATGCTAAAGATGGGAAAATTCATTATGCGAAAACTTACTACGAACACTTGAAAAATAAAAAAAACTATCTAAACTGAGCCCATATGAAAAATAAAAATTTAGCTTTCGTGGATATTGAGACAACAGGTTTTAATGTAGAAAAACAGGAGATTATTGAAATTGCGCTCGTGCTTGTAGAACAAAAAAATGGTATCCCCGGAAAAATTCTTGATGAATTTGAAATAAAGGTTCGCCCTGAAAAAATTGAAAATGCTGATGCTGAAGCACTTTCTCTCAATGGCTATAACGAGGCTGAGTGGATGTTTGCTGTTGATTTAAAACAAGCTATGGAACTCTTTGCAGAAAAGACAAAAGATGCAATTTTTGTCGCACACAATGCAGCATTTGATTATGCTTTTCTCGCAAAAGCTTTTGCTAGCACAGGAGTAGAAAATAAAATGTTCTATGCAAAATTAGATACTATTTCCTTTGCTTATGCAAAATTACATAAGCGTGAAGATGCTCCTCGTATGAGTCTCAAAGCTCTCTGTGATTATTTTGGAATAGAAAATGAACGAGCCCATACAGCACTTGCTGATACACGCGCTATGTTTGAGCTTTATAAAAAACTTTTAGAACTTTAATTTTTTCTAAAAAAACAGAAATTAAAATCTTTCTGTTTTTTTATTTATGTGTTTAATGAGCAATCGTAACAGCAATAATTTTTCTTGCTCCATGTTTTTTGAGAACTTTATGTATTGCTAAGAGTGTTGCTCCAGTAGTAACGAGATCATCAACAATAATAATATCTCTTCTTGAAATCAATTTTTCTTTATTTTTTGCAATTCCAAAAGCCCCCTGAACATTTTTAAAGCGGTCCTTTCTTTTATGGATGAGAGCTTGTTTTTTAGTTTTTTTTATTTTTATGAGAATATCTTTTCGATATTCTCCGTGAATTTTTTTCGCGAGATGATATGCAAGGCTCTCTGTTTGATTAAATCCTCGTTCGCGAAGTCTTTTCTTTGAGATGGGAACAGGAAGGATTAAAGGAGATTGAAAAAAAGAAAGTTGATTTTGGTCAGCGAGATAATCTTGAATTTCTTCATAGAGATATTGTGCGATTTCTCTTTTTAATAAAAAATCATTTTTATTTTTTAAATGGCGAATGAGTTTCTTTACTTTTTTATGTTGATAATCCCAAACTGGGAAAATCCAATTTTCGGCTATAAAAGGGGCATGATGAAAATTTTTGAGATCTGCTTGAGAAAAAGCTTTTTGAAAAATGAAATAAAAAATTTTTTCTATTAATGACATCATTCCTATGGTATCATATTTTTTCTTGTGTTATACTCATAAGGTATGAGTATTATGGATAGTTTAAAAGATATTTTTTCTGGTTTAGGAAAATCTAAGGACAATGCTTATTTAGGGATTGATATTGGTTCTTCTTACATTAAAATTGTTCAATTGAAAAATGAGAAAGGAAGAATTATTCTCGAGACCTATGGCGAGGTTGCGTTAGGTCCTTACGAGGAGAACGAACAAGCAAGCAAGAAGAAAGAAGAAAAAGTTTTTCGTTCTGCTGGTGAGCTTACTCATTTAAAAGTTGAGGCATTAGGAGAAGCATTGAAAAATTTATTAGACCAAGCGAACGCAAATGCAAAAAATGTATTTATTTCTCTCCCTTCTGCATCAAGTCTTATCTTTACACTCAAGCTTCCTAAAATTGAAGAGCGTAAAATTGCTGGGGCAGTGGAGACAGAGGCGAAGCGATATATTCCTGTTCCTTTGAGCGAAATTTCACTCGATTGGTGGATTATTCCAGAGAGAGAAATTTATGAGGATGAGGACAATCTTTCCGGTACAACAAACAGAAATGAAATTGAAGTGCTTGTAGCGGCTGTGCGTAATGAAATCTTAGATGAATATCACGAACTCTATGAGCTTTTTAAGGATCGTTTTAATCAGCCAAATTTTGAGATAGAAACATTCTCTGCTATGAGAGGTGCCTTGCAACATGAGCTTTCTCCTGTACTTCTCATAGATTTTGGTGCTTCAGGAATGAGGATGGTAATTATTGAACATGGAGTAGTGAGAAATTTTCATTCAGTGAATCGTGGTTCTGCTTATTTAAGCTCTTCTCTTCAAAAATCTTTGCAAATTAGTTTTGATGAAGCAGAGAAGCTTAAGAGAGAAGTAGGGCTTTTACAGGATCAAGAGCAAGAAAGAAGAGCAGAGTCTGCAAAGATTATTACCGCCGGAACAAATTATCTTTTCTCAGAAATTAAAAATATGCTCTTTCATTTTGAAAAGGAACATCATAAGCCTATTAGTAAAATTATTCTTACTGGTGGAGGTTCACTCCTTCCTGGTTTTCGAGAAGAGATTGAATTGAGAAATAACATTACTACTGTTTATGCTCAGCCTTTTAAAAAGGTAGTTTCTCCAGATTTTCTTGAAGAAGTTTTGGAGAAAGCTGGTCCAGAATTTACTAATGCTATTGGTTTAGCTCTTCAAGAATTACGTTAAAATTAGGATTTTTTTAGAAAAAGACATATAATAAAGGTACTATGAATACAGAATTCAAAACAACATTCATACCCAAGAAAAAATTAGCAGAATCTCGAGCTGGAAATACTGGAGAAAAGCAGCATGCAAGAAGTAGTCTCCTTTCTCTTCTTGCTGGGCTCCTCTTTATTACTGCGGTTGTTTCTGTGCTTGGTGTTTATTTTTATAAGATTGCAAAACAAAAGGAACTTGCCACCAAAATCCAAGTGATTAAATCAAGTGAAAAGTCTTTCGAACCAGGACTCATTCTTGAACTCAAGAAGCTTGATATTCGCTTGAGGGCTGCAGCTGAGTTACTTGATAAACATATTGCTCTCTCTGATTTTTTTGCTTCACTCGGTGAGTCAACTCTCCCTTCCGTTTCTTTTAAAAGTTTTTCCTATACCTACAAAGACGGAATTGCTGATGTGAAAATGGACGGAGAAGCTGAAGATTATCTTCCTATTGCGCAACAATCTGATCTCTTTGAAGCTAATCGTTACATTATGAATCCTATATTCTCTGATTTTCAGAAAACTGAAGACGGGACTGTATCCTTTAGTTTGAGTTTTAGTTTAAATCCTGAGCTCATCCGCTATGGTTATAAAATTAAAAATGCTGGGATAAAAGATATTCAATTAGATAAAAATATTATGATTCAAAATCAAGAGAAACAAAAGGTCGAAAAAGGAAAGGACATTAATTTCCATTAGTCATTAAATCAATAGAAACTATTATGAAAAACATCATTTCAATTATTGTAATTCTCATCTCCCTTGCTTCTTTCATCTTTTTTGTAAAACCAGAATTTACTCAAGTGAAAGCTCTTGAAGCAAAGAGTAAGGAATATGAAGAAATTCTAAAAAACGCGAGAAAGTTAAGAAAAATAAGAGATCAGCTTCTTGAAAAAAGACAGAGTTTTTCTGAAAAAGATTTACAGCGTTTAGAAAAACTTATTCCAGATAATGCAGATAATGTAAAACTCATTATTGATTTACAGAATATAGCAAAAAATTATGGTTTGAGTATTGAGACAGCTTCTTCTCAGAAAGATGAAAAAGGTAAAAAGAAAAAAAAGCAGAAGCAATCTTTTGATATTGAATCGAAGGATTATGGTATCATCTCTTTGAGTTTTAGTGCAAAAGGAAGTTATGAAGGGTTCCTCTCCTTTTTGAAAGATCTTGAAGACAAGCTTCGTATTACTGATGTTCGTGGTTTGAGTATTGAGCCTCTTGAAAAAAATCAAGATTATCAGTTTAGTATTGATGTGGATACATATTGGTTAAAAGATAACATTTAATAAAAATTATAGAGTATTATGAAAGATAAAAAAACAGTCAAGAAGATTCTCATAGCTCTCGTTGTTGCCATTCTCCTCTTAGGAATTTATTCTTTGTTTAATAAAGGAAAGAGTTCAATTGGTAAAGATGATGCTCTCGTAAGCAAAAACAATACAGGTTTAAGTGGACAAATTAAGGAAGATGATACCACTGTGGTAAACGCAAAAATTATTAAGGTGCTTGGAAGTATCAGTGATATTCATCTTGATGATGATATCTTTTCAAATCCAGTATTCCGCACCCTTAAAGACAAAGGATTTCGTGTTCCTCGCCCTGTGAGAGTAGGAAAGAGAAATCCATTTCTTCCTCTTGGTTATGAAAAACTTTTAGCGCAACAAGAAATGTTAAATGGATCAGAAAGTCAAGGAACTCAGGAACGAAGCAATTTAATTTCTCAATTTAATGCAGATATACAAGATAAAAATAATCAATTTTTTGGAACGAATGCTTAGTTCTTTTTTAAAAAAGACTTTCTTTAAAAGTCTTTTTTGTTTATAATGAAGATATGGATTTTTTAGAAACACTCGTACACAAAGGGATTATTAACCAAGAACAAGTTGATACTATTGTACAAAAAACTACGAAAGAAAATAAATCTATTGAGACGATTCTTCTTGAAATGGGAGTTGATGATCATAAAATTCTTGAAGCAAAGAGCGAGTATTATGGTGTTCCAGCAAAAGAGATTGATTATGAACACCTTGATAAGGCTATTGTACATCTCATTCCTGAGGATACGGCAAAGATGTATAAAATGGTAGCTTTTGGAAAAACAGAAGATGGTGTGCTAGAGGTGGGAATGTTAGATCCTAGAAATATCGAAGCTCAAAATATTCTTCAGTTTATTACTGCGGAATCAGGAACCCCTTACAAGATATATATTCTTACAGAAGATGGGTATAAGAGAATTTTAAAATATTATGGAGAAGTTGATGAACAACTTGATTCTATTTTAGATGAATTTCAAGATGAATTACATCTTGAAGATCAAGAAGAAAAAAATAAAGAGGAGGTTATTAAAGAGGATGCTCCTATTACTAAAATGGTTGCTTCTATTATTAAGGAAGCGGTAAAAACAGGAGTTTCAGATATTCACTTTGATCCTACAGACAAATATGTAAAGATAAGATTTCGTATTGATGGGGATTTGAAAACTTATCTTGAGATTCCTAAAGCAGCCCATTCTGCTGTTATTGCGAGAATTAAAATTATGACAAAAACAATGAAGCTTGATGAGAAACGAAGACCACAGGATGGACGTTTCCAAGCTATCATTGATGGAAGAAAAATCGCATTTCGTGTTTCTCTCATGCCAACTTATTATGGGGAAAAAGCAGTGATTCGTATTCTCGATGCGGAGAAGGGTATTAGAAAACTTGATAAATTAGGACTTACTCAAGAACAAGAAAAGATGATTCGTTATGCTATTGCGCGCCCTCACGGACTTATTCTCATTACAGGACCTACTGGTTCAGGAAAGACGACAACACTCTATTCTATGTTAGGGGAAGTTGATCGAGAGACAAAGAATGTTGTTTCTTTGGAGGATCCTATTGAGTATCAATTTCCTGGGGTAAATCAATCTCAGGTGCGTGCTGATATTGGTTATACCTTTGCTTCTGGACTTCGTGCTATTGTACGTCAGGACCCTGACGTTATCATGGTGGGGGAGATTCGAGATAAAGAAACAGCAAATCTTGCCATTCAGGCAGCACTTACTGGACACTTGGTTTTTGCTACTTTACACACGAATAGTTCTTTTGGAATTATCCCTCGATTAGTTGAAATGGGAGTTGAACCTTATCTCATTGCACCAACACTTATTCTTGGTATTGCACAGAGACTTTTGAAAAAGATTGCTCCAGGAGCTGCCGTTCCTGTGGAAAATAAAGAAGCAGTGAAGAAGATGATAGAAAAGCAATTTGCTGATCTTCCAGAACAATATCGTTCACAATTAAATTTAGATCGTGAACTCTATGAAGCAAAAGCGACAAAAGATTACCCTACTGGAATGAAAGGGCGAGTAGCTATTCTTGAAATGTTTGCTGTTGATAAGGAAATGCAAAATATTATTTTAAATAATCCTACAGAACTTGCAGTTTATAGCGCCGCAAGAAAGAAAGGTATGACGACCTTGAAAGAAGATGCCATTCTCAAAGGAATGGAAAAACTTGTTCCATTTAGGGAAATTAATACACTTTAATTTTTTAGAAAAAGAAAGGGTTTTTCTTTAAGAATTATGTTAAAATGAAAAATATATGAAAGATTACACAAAATTGATACATGATTTGATTCTCGTGGTTGCACGAGAGAATGCTTCTGACCTGCATTTGGCGCCGGAAAGAAAACCTTTTATGCGTGTTGATGGGGAGCTCATTCCTATGGAGCAGTTTGATAAACTTACAAAAGAAGACACTTTCGGTATTTTGAGTGTTATTGTCCAAGCCGATAAATTAGAAAAAATAAAAAGACGAGAAGAAATTGATTTTGCCTATCATTACGAAGAAGGAGATCTTAATGTTCGTCTTCGTGCGAGTGCCTACATCCAAACAAAAGGCATTAATATTGCTTTTCGTGTTTTACAGGAAATTCGAGAGCTCTCAGAATTAAACCTCCCAGAAATACTTGCGGATTTTACCAAGAAACCCCAAGGTCTCTTTTTAGTAGTGGGCCCTGTGGGACAAGGAAAATCTACAACTATGGCAGCGATGC
>CAZCYC010000003.1:0-16739 GCA_964502915.1 uncultured Candidatus Saccharibacteria bacterium
CGATTACCTTGAAGGGGAAGAAAATTGATAAGATAAAGATAAGGAAAAATGGGGAACTTCGTTTGGTGAAAAAGAAAAAATTGAAAGAATATTTAGATGCTGGCTGGGAAGAGGTGAAATAAAAAGATTCAATTAACTTTTGAGTTTTTTTATTTTTTTATTCACATTTTATCCACAAGCGAAAGCTTGTTTTTTATTTGCATAAAAAGTGGGATGGTGTATATTGAAAGTGGGATGAGGTGGTAGATAACAGTGAAAGAATTTTTAAAAACATGTAGCAATGTCTTTTAATAAATTTTTAACTCTTTCTATCTATAAAACTTTCACTGTTAGCTACCATCTTATCCTCAAAAAAGCAAAAAGGTTCGCGAGATCTGATTGTTTAACAAGATTATTATGTTATTAGGGGAACATCGACATACGCTCGATACGAAAAAGAGACTTTCTCTTCCAGCAAAATTTCGTAAAGAGTTAGGAAAAACCGTGGTGATTACACGCGGTTTAGATCGCTCTTTGTCCGTATATTCATTAAAAGAATTTCAAAATTTTGCTGAGAAACTCTCTGACCTTTCTATGGGACAATCTGACTCAAGAAATTTTAAGCGTCTCATGTTAGGGAGTGCTGTGGAAACTCAAATTGATTCCGCGGGAAGAATTCTCATCCCTGATTATTTGAAAGATTTGGCTGGGCTCAAACAGAAGGTAATGGTGGTAGGTTTGCTCAATAGAATTGAACTTTGGGATGAAGATCGATGGAAGGAATATCAAAAAGAGCTTAGTGAGAAGACTGATGTTTTAGCAGAGAAGTTAGGAGATTTAGGGATGATTTAGCTTATGGTATCTCATCAAGTTTCCAGACATAAGTCGGTACTTTTAAAAGAAGTCCTTGAACTCTTGGATATTCAAGTTGATGATGTTCTCGTAGATGGAACGATTAATGGTGGTGGGCATAGCTTAGCTTTTGCTGAAAAACTTTCTGAGAAAGGAACGCTCATTGGTATTGATCTTGATCCAAAGGCATTAGCTGTTTCCCAGGAGCGTTTAGCAAAGTTTTCCTGTCATAAATATTTTATAGAAGGGAATTTTCGCGATATTGATAAACATTTAAAGGGAATAGGAATAAAAAAGGTTGATAAGTTTTTTCTTGATCTCGGATGGAGTTCTAATCAATTTGAAGATGCAAAGAGAGGTTTTTCTTTTCAAAAAGATGGCCCATTGCTCATGACATTATCTGGAAAAGATGAAGGTCTCACTTTTACTGCTCGAGATATCGTTAATGATTGGGGGGAGGATTCTCTCGTAGAGATTTTCCAATCTTATGGTGAAGAGAGATTTGCGAAGCGTATTGCAAAAAGAATTCTTATAGCAAGAGAGAAAAAAGCAATAGAAACAACTCGTGAACTTGCTCAGATTATTGAGGATGCAGTTCCTCTTGCTTACCGCCGTAGGAAAATACATCCTGCAACAAAAGTATTTCAAGCTTTGAGAATAACGGTAAATGACGAAATAGAAGCATTGAAAGAATTTTTAGATAAAAGTTTTCCTCTTTTGCAGACGGGGGGGCGTATGGCAATTATCAGTTTCCATAGTATTGAAGATCGAATTGTTAAACATTTTTTTCGCGAGAAAGAAAAGGAGGGTCTCGCTCAACGTATTAATAAAAAACCTATTGTTGCTTCTTTTGAGGAACTTAGAGAAAATCCGCGCTCACGGAGTGCAAAATTAAGAATTATTCAAAAAATAAGCAAAGAGAATTATGAAACAGAGAATCTTAAAAAATAGAAAGAAAAAAGGTTTTACAAAATTCTTTTTTGTCATTATTTTTGCTGTTTTTTTGAGTATTTCTGCTTATTCTTATGCTGTTGCGAGCACTACTTTTTCAGCCCATGATTTAGAGGAGAAAAAAAATAAAATTTTTGAGATGCAAAATGAATTGCACCAATTGGAACAAGATTATTTTAAGCTCTATAGAGAAAATATGAGTGAAGAAAATATCGCTGCACTTGGACTCGAAAAATCTCATCAAATAAGTTATGTAAAGATTTCATAGTAATAGTATTTTTTTATCATTTAAGTTTAAGTGAAAGTTTATAAATTATGAGACGAAAAGGAAAAAAACAAGGAAGATTATTGAGACTCAATCTTGTTTTTTTCTTTTTTTCTCTTTCTTTTTTATTTATTCTCGTTGCACTCTATTCTTTGCAGGTTATTCATGGGGATGAGGCTTTGGAGAAGGCAGAAAATATGTATTTTCGCGGAAGCCATGTTTTCAATCGAGGACTCATTTATTTCCAAGATGGAGAAGAACAATCAAAGATCGTGGTTGCAGGACAAAAGAAATTATTTCTTGCAAGTGTAAACCCATCAAAAATTTCCCGAGAAAAATTTTCTCATATTCTTGATGTTTTTGCTCGTTATACACAACTCAATAAAGAAAAGGTTTATCAAAGATTTGTGCATAGTCCATCGAGAATTTATTTTGAGATTATGCACCAGCTTGAGAAAAAAGATCTTGAAAAAATTCAGAAGGATCTAAAGGGGAAGTATGTTCATTTTTATCCAGAAAATAAACGTATTTATCCTTTTCATCGCAGCGCTTCGCACGTGCTTGGTTTTCTCGCTTATGATAAAAAAAATCAATTTAAGGGAGTATATGGTTTGGAGGCTTTCTATAACAAGGTGCTTGAGAGAAAGAAGGAAAAAAATTATGGAAATTTTTTTGCACTTGCTTTTCATGGTTTAAAAAACTTTTTGGAAGAAGGAAATTTTCGTGAAGGAGATATTAGTTCAAGTATTGATATTAAAATCCAAATGTTTCTTGAAAAGAAACTAGCAGAAATTCATAAGAAATGGAAATCAAAAATCACTGGGGGAATTATTATGGACCCAAAGACTGGAGAAATTCTTGCTATGGCATCTTACCCTAATTTTGATCCAAATAATTTTCAAAAAGAAAAAATTTCTCTCTTTAAAAACCCTTCAGTGAGTAATGTTTACGAGTTTGGTTCTGTGATGAAGCCTTTAGTTATGGCGATTGCTCTCGATAAAGGCTTCGTAAATGCTCACACGAGTTATTTTGATCGTGGTTTTGTAAAAGTTGGGAAATATACTATCAACAATTTTGATAAACGAGGGAGAGGAAAGGCAAGCATGCAAGATGTTCTCGATCAATCTTTAAATACGGGGATGGTTTTTGTTTCTCAAAAAATACCAAAACACATTTTTCGAGATTATTTCAAAAAATATGGTTTTCAAGAAAAATCTGGAGTTGATTTACCACAAGATGTGAAAGGTTTAACAGAAAACCTTAAAAGTAATCGCGATATTGAATTTGCACATATGTCTTATGTACAGGGGATTGCTATTCCACCACTTTCCTTTATGAGAGCAGCTTCTGCTTTAGCTAACAATGGGGAAACTGTGATTCCACATTTGATAAATAGCATTGAATATACTGATGGGCTTGTCTATACTCAAAAAGAGAAATTGGCTGATCGTGTATTTTCTCCAGAAACAGCAAAAGAAATAACGAGAATGCTCGTGCATGTTTTTGATCATTATAGGAGAGGGAAAGTAAAATTTCCACACTATCAAATTGCCGCAAAAACAGGAACCGCACAACTCCCCAATCGCTCTGGTGGCTATGATTCAAATCGGCACCTCCATAGTTTCTTTGCTTATTTTCCTGCAAGCAAGCCTAAATTTCTCGTATTTCTTTATACTCTTGAACCTCAGGGGGTGAAATATTCTTCTCAGACACTCCTCGATCCATTTCGTGAACTCGCTGAGTATCTCATTCATTATGCGAATATTCCACCTGATAGATAAAAAACACCAGAGCAAAAGCTCTGGTTTTATTTTTTTTAGAAGAACTGGAAATTTATTCCAGTTCTTTTTTATTAAAAATAAAAAAATTTTCTACAAAGGCTCCTCCAACATTTTCTAATCCTTTACATATGATCTCGCCTTTGTAATTTTCTTTTAAAACTTGGACGTGTTTCAGTCCAAATTTTTTTTCAATTTTCTTTCCAAGAGCACGGTAGTACTCTTGTTTTTTTATTTTTTTTTCTTCTCTCCAAGAAGAAATTCTCCTCTTGGAGAAAGAAATGATTTCTTCTAATGATAGTAAAAATACTATCATTAAAAATAATAAAATTTTTCCCATAATATTTGTTTTTAAGGTTTTTCTCACTTATCTTAAATTTTTAAGAAAGAAAATCAAGCTTCATTTTTTTGCTAAAAGCTCTATTCATTCTCTTTTTGTGGTTTTTCAAGAGTCTGTATTTCCAACTCAGGCGAAGTTCCTGAAATTTTTGTTATATCTTTATCTATCTTACGAAGTTCTTGAGATGCTTTATTAAAATGGTTTACGCTTGTGGCGAGACTATTTCCTAATTTGAGAAATGCTTCATTGTATGCTAAAAGGTGTCGCCCGAGTTTCTCTACATTTTTTTGAATTTCTACAGCGGTTTTTTCAATTTGAAACGCCTTGAAGCCATAGAGCACAGATTGGAGATAAGCGGAAAAAGTAGTAGGGGAGACGATAATAACTTTCTTATCATTGTAGGCGTAGTCAATGAGATTCCGCGTATTTGCTTTAATTGCACCGACTTCATTTACAAGTAAGTCATAGTAAATACCTTCTGCGGGGATAAACATAAAAGCAAAAGGGAGTGTTCCGTCTTTTGGTCGGATATATTGCGCTGTTTCATCGATTCTTTTTTTGAGATCCTTTTTGAATTCTTTTTCTAAATCAGCTTTCTTTGTTTCGTCTTTCTCATCGAGAATGCGTCGATAATTATCGAGAGAGAATTTTGCATCAACAGGGATAAATTTTCCATCTTGCACTTTAATAATAGCGTCTACAGTTTTTCCATCCGGAAACGTATATTGGAGTTCATAGTTGAGTGGAGAAAGGATATTAGAGAGAATGAGTTCAAGCCCCATCTCACCTAAATTTCCACGAGTTTTTTGATTTTTGAGAACTTTTTCTAAATCCCCTAATTGATTTGCCAATTGAAAGACTTGTTTGTTGGATTCCTGAGTCTCTGCAATTTGTTTATTTACTTCTATGAGTTGTTGCGAGACTTGTTTATTGATTTCTTGAATGAGTTTTTGTGATGCCTGAAATTGCATTTTTACTGCTTCAGACATTTCTCGATTTGATTGAGAAACTTTTTTATCGAGACTCTCTTGAAGAGTATTCATTTGTTGAAGCAAGAGACGCATTGCTTCTGAATCTTGTTTCTCTCCTTGTTCTTTTTGTTTTTTCTTAAGTTCAAAAATAACCCAAAGTAAAAGAATGAATATAAAAATTATACTAATAGTCATTATGTTTTGCATAGCTTTAATATAGCATATTTTTATGCTTAAACCATCTTATTTATGAGATAGATAAAAATAATATTTTACACTTAGAAAAACCTAGCTTTCACTAGGTTTTTCTTTTTCGTGTTTAGGGTTTTCTTGTGATACTTCCTTTTCCACTTTGTCCTCTACTGGTTTTTCTTGCGTAAGAGAAACTTGTTCAAGTTCAAGAGGAATCTTCAAGGTAGTCTTTCTTTTTTCTATCTCTGCTCTAAGCCACTGAATTGCTTTACTAAAACGTTCTTTATTCACTAAGTCTAAGATAACTCTTTTTTCTTCATCGTTGAGATTTTTTTTACTTTCTTGTATGAGATAAAAAAGTTTCTTTTCTAAGGAAAAAATTTCTCGCAGTTTCTCTTTTTTTAGTTCTTCTTCTATATTTGTTTCGTTTACAATATTTTTTACCGCATTGCTAGTGAGTGATTTTTCTTTTTCTTTCAAACTGTGGTTTTCTTTACTACTCTCATTTGATGGCAAAAGCTCATCTTTTTGAATATTAATATTATTGAGAATTGTTTTTTCTTTATTATTATCTTGCTCCTGTTGCTCAATTTTATTTTCTTCTTCTATTTCATTTTTACTATTATCCGCTTTTTGGGTTAATATATTTTCTATAATCTCAATATTTAAGAATTGTATTTTTTTGATAGTTTTTTTCTCTGTTTTCTTTGCTTCTGTGTCAGTGTTCACGCTTTTCTCCTCTTTTTGAAGATTTTCTTCTGTTATTTTTATATCTTTTTCTTCTATTCCTGTTTCTTTTTTCTCTTTTTCTCCTTTTTCTACCTTTTTTTCTTGCTTTTCTTTTGCTAAGTCTTTTTGGTTATCTGCTATGATTTCTTTTAATATTTCTTGATTATCTTTTTGGGTTTCTACTAGGGTTTGCTCAAGTACGTCAAGGATTTCATTTCCTTCTTCTTCCTCGTTTTCAAGATTATTATTTACAACTTCTTTTTCTTCTTGTTTTTTCTTTTCTTCACCTGTTTTTTCTTTAATGTTTTGTTCCACTTTTGTTGTATTATCGACTACTTTAGTTAGTCCTTTTTCTTCATTGATTTTTGAATTTTGTTTTTGTGGAACAATATTTTCTCCATTATCATTTTTTATTAGAAGTTGTAGTTCTGTATTATTTTCTTCGTTTTGTTTTATCTTGGTTTCGTTTTCTTCTTCTTTTTGCTTATATTCTTTTATTTCTTCCTCGTTTTCGGGGTTTTTATTTGTAGAGTCTTTTTCTTCTTCTAAGGAAATAGCTTTATTATTTTGTTCTGTTTTTTCTTTTTCTTCCTTAAGTTCTTTTTTTTCAAAATTATCTTTTTTAATCTCCTCTTGAGGAGTGTTTCCTTGGGTCTCTTCCTTTGTATTGTTTAGTGCTTCTTCTCTTTGGGTAGCTGTTTTTTCCTCTTTTTTTCTTTTTCTCCGTTTTATTTTTATTCTCTTAATGGTATTGACACTTTTTTCTACGGTTGTTTTTAATTCCTTGTTGAGAACAAGTGCCTTTGCGGGTTCTTTTTCTCTAATATCCTCTATTTCTTTTTTCGCTTCATGAAGATGTTCGGTAATTTTTCTCACAATCTTTTTTTCTATTTCTTTATTGAGTCGTTTTTCTTTCGCAAGTTGTGCTACTTCTTTCACTCTTTCTTGGGTTCGTTTAATTTCAAAACTCGCTTTTTCTTCTGGGTCTTTAATAATACTTGAGCTTATTTCTTCATGGAGAATTTTGATGGGGTAGAGAGTGTCTCCCGGAAGAGCTTTTGCTGATATAGGTTTTGAAAAAGAGAAAGTGAGAGCAAGCATAAGCAAAAGTGCTACACTTCGCTTGAGTAAGTGTAGGGAATAGTTAAGAGGAGTATATGGACTTAAACTTCCTCTTTTTTTGAGATATTGATAGATTTTCTTGTCCATCATCGCTTTTTCTTCTGCCGTCATTTCTATCTTTTTTATCTCATTTATGAATTTGTTAATATTTTTTTCATACATAGTCTTTCAAAATTGCTTTGAGCTGTTTAATGCCACGATGAAGATAAACGGAAATCGTTTTTTTATCTTTCCCGAGAGTTTTTGCAATCTCATCGAGAGAAAAATCATGAACAAATTTTAGCTGAATGATATCTCTTGTTGACGGGGGAAGTTTATGAAGAAGGGAAATAATTTTTTTCCCGTCATACTTATCTGCTTCTCTACTTAAATCATTTTTTTCAAAAAATGATGAATATTGATTTTGGCTGAAATCCTCTACGAGGATTTCTTTTTTCTTCCGGTAGTAATCAATAACAAGATTTGTTGCGATGCGATAGAGGAACGAACGTTCTTTTTCTACCTTTTTTTCTTGCATAAAGTATTCCCAGAGCTTCATAAAGGTTTCTTGAGTGAGATCTAATGCAACACCTCTTTCACCTGTTTTACTATAGAGATAGCGGAAGATATCATTGTGATAATTTTCATAGTATTGAATGAATATATCACGATATTTTTTTTTCTCTTTTTCCTTCATAGAATATGACGTAAAACTCGTCTCCTTATTACATAAGCATAGCACGTTTTTTCTTTTTGCTCTATTTTTTTATGCTATAATGAAATTAATTATGAACAACGAAGAAATAGTAGAAGCTTTAGATAAATATACGAGACTCACAAATTATCTCGCGGCCGCTCAGATTTTTTTGAAAGACAATGTCTTTCTTGAAAAACCTTTTAGAAAAGAAGATCTTAAAGAGCGTTTTTTGGGGCATTGGGGGACTTGTCCGGGAATTAATCTCATTTATGCACATGAAAATCTTCTTATTCAAAAATATCCTCAATATGATTTTTTACTTACCGTAGGTCCTGGCCATGGTTTTCCAGCTTATCAAGCAAATATTTTTCTTGATGGTTCTTTTACTGAAGTTTACCCAGAAAAAGTTCCCTTCAGCAAAAAAGGAGCGAGAGATTTTATTAGGCATTTTTCCGTTCCTTATGGTTATCCTTCTCATTTAAATCCGAAGGCACCAGGGGTTATTCTTGAAGGTGGGGAATTGGGTTATTCTCTTTCAGTAGCTACCGGTGCTATCCTTGATAATCCACGACTTATTAATTTTTGTATTATCGGAGATGGGGAATCTGAAACGGCGACACTTTCAGCTTCTTGGAATGTGAATAAATTTATTTCTCGTAAAACGGACGGCGTTGTGCTTCCTATCCTTCACCTTAATGGATATAAAATTTCTGGGCCGACTATTTTTGGAAGGATGAGCAACGATGCTATCAAAGATTTTTTCCATGCTCTCGGTTGGAATCCTTACATTATTGAAGCTGAGAGTCCACGAATTTTTCATGAAAAAGCACTAAGCGTTTTCGATGAAATCATAGCAGAGATTGAAAGAGTAAAAGCTGAAGATGAAGATATTTTTCCTCGCTGGCCACTTCTTGTCATGAAAACTCCTAAAGGAATGACTTCTGTTGCTGAGGTAGAAGGGGTAAAAAATGTAGGTAACTATGCCTCTCATCAAATTGTTTTTGAGCACTTAAGAGAGTCAGAGGAAGAACAAGCTTTGCTCGTTGATTGGCTTAAGTCTTATCGTATAGATGAACTTATTCATTTTGATGAAGATGGAAATATTTTGCTCGATGATGATATCCAATCACTCATTCCAAAAGTAAAAGAGAGAAAGTTAGGGCTTTCTCCGTATGCTCATGGAGTGAAGAGAAAAGAGATAATACTTCCTTCCTTCGAAGAACGCTATGTAAGTCAAGATTTTGCTAAGACATCTTCAAGAAGCAGTATGCATGAAATGGGGGCCTATCTTGCTGAGATTATTAAAAAGGGAAATGATTTTAGACTTTTTTCTCCTGATGAGACTTATTCGAATAAACTTCAAGATATTTTTTCTGTAACTCAGCGTGTTTGGCAGTTGGCGATAAAGGATTGGGATAGAGATTTAGCCCGAGAGGGAAGAGTGATTGAACTTCTTTCAGAAAATGTACTCTTTGGAATGCTTTGGGGTTATACCCTTACGGGACGTTATGGGTATCTTGTGAGTTATGAAGCCTTTACTCAAATTGTTGCTTCTATGGCTGACCAATATGTAAAATTCATTAAAATTGCAAAAGATGTTCCGTTTCGTAAAGATTATCCTGCACTCAATATTGTTCTTTCTTCTCTCTTAGAGCGACAAGACCATAATGGGTTTTCACATCAAAATCCGTCCTTTATTGCTTCGAATTTAGATCGTGATAGAAATATTATTAACGTCTATTTACCAGCAGATAAAAATCTCATGCAGCTTGCATTGGAGAAGACTTTACAGAGTTCAAATGCACTCAATATTATTGTTGCTGGGAAAAAGATGACGCGAACATGGCTCACTCTTGGTGAAGCTAAAAAACAAGCGGAAGACGGAATTATGATATGGGAGCGTTATTCTGATGAAGATCCTGATATTGTTATTGTTGGGGCAGGGGATTATGTTATGGAAGAGATTATGGCGGGACTTCCACTCCTTCGTGCAAAACTTCCAAACATAAGATTCCGTTTAGTAAATATTTTCCAACTTGATGTGCTCCATGAACAAGATGCTCGTTTTTCTCCAGAAGAAATTATTGAAAAATTCTTTGGTAAAGATACGGGAATTATTTTTAACTATCACGGTTATCCAGACTCTATTAAAAAATTACTTTTTGATTATGGAATTTCTGATAGAATCATAATTAATGGATACCAAGAGCATGGATCAACAACCTCTCCTTTTGATATGAAAGCAAGGAATGGGCTTTCTCGCTTCCAAGTTCTCAAACATAGTGCTCATCTTTTACATAATTTAGGGAAACTTGATTTAGCAGCTTACGAAGAAATTCTTAGTTATACACAAGAAAAATTAGCTTGGGAAAAAGCATATATTCAGGAACATTTTGTTGATCCTGAAAGTATTCAGGATTGGAAAGTTGATTAGTTTTAAAAAATAAAAAACGCAGTGTGAATGCGTTTTTTATTTTATCTTGAGACGAGCTTGTTTATGTTTATCTACCAGTGGAAGCACGATGGTGAGTAGACCGTGTTCTTCGTGAGCTTCGGAGAGTTCAATATCAATTTCTTCTGGAAGATCGATAATTCTTTCAAAAGGACCCCAATAGAGCTCTTCAAAATAGATCTCTTTCACCTTTCCGAGATTTTCTGCTTGGCGTGTTCCTTCAATAACTACTCGGTCTCGTGTGACATTAATATTGATGTCACTTTTCTTTACGCCAGCAATCATTGTGCGGATAACTAAACTATTATTAATCCGATACATATCAATTGAAAGTTCACCGATCTCTTCTTCATCATTAATATTATCTTCATAATCATCAGATTGAATTGAGAGATTTCGTTCTTCTGTATCTTCATCTAAATATTCTTCGTCATACATATCAAGATCTCTCTCATCATCTTGATGAAATTTCATGCTTCCTGTAAGTTTTTCAAAAAATGATTTCTTATTTGTCATACATCTCTAGTATATATTGTTTTTTTAAATGTGAAAAGTACTAGCTTAGTGTGTGATAGCCCTCACTCGTTCAAAAAGGTGAATAATAATGAGAGTGATGAACCAGAGTATTCCAAGTGTAAGAAAACCATTAAATTGTATATATTTAATAATGAAATAATTAAATAATGTGTGGAGAATGATAACAATAATGAGACCTATTGTGGCAAAGATAATTTTATTTGCCCGAGATTTATAGAAGACAAAACCTATACTGAGACCAAGAATTGCTGCAAGGATGCTATGTAACACAGTTGCCCCAAGGAAACGGAGGATTCCTGTTTCTATAATAAACGAAATATTTGTTGGCACCCCCTTATTAAGGAGAAAGAGTACATTTTCTGCTCCTGCAAAACCGAGAGATCCTGTGATGAGATAAATTGCATAGTCAATAGGTTCATCTAAATATGATGAACTAAAATCAATAGCAAAGACAATGAAAAATTTGATCATTTCTTCTGCAGCTGCAAATATGAGAATTTTTTCTACTCCACTAATGCCGTTTCGTGTGGCAAAAGACTCGAAAGGGAGCACGAGAAATACAGCAATTGCCCCAGCAATAAAGGTAAGGAAGAGAAGCCCTATAGGTTCTGGTTGGTAGCGATCTTCTCTTAACCAAAAGGCAAGCCAAATGAGCGTTGGAAATATTCCCACAATAAAGATGAGAATAATTCCAGAAAAACTTATAATTGAGGCCATAGTTCTGTCATGAGAATATCTCTCTCAGATTGAGTTTTTTTGAGAGATTGCCATATTTCTTCTGTGACGAAAGGCATGAAAGGGTGGGTAATTCTTAGAATATTTTTGAGACTTTGCAGAAGAAAAGTTTTTCTTGATTTTTTTTCTTTTTCACTTCCATTTGCAAAAATATCTTTGGATTCTTCAATAATTTTGTCTGCAAATCGGTGCCAAGTGTAATGATAAATTTTTTCTGAAACGAGATAAAATTTAAATTCATCCATTTCCTTCTTTATTTCTTTGATGAAGCTTGTTAATTCTGCTAAGAGTTCTTTATCTCTAGTTTCTGATATTTCTCCGTTTTCTTCTGAAAAATCCTTGGTATTTTCAAGTATAAATCTTGTAATATTCCAAAGTTTGTTGGCAAATTTAGCGTAAGCTCTTACTTTATTTTCATCGAAGATAACATCATTACCTGGTGCGTTTCCCACAAGAAGAGACATACGAAGAGCATCAGCTCCATATTTTTCGCTTACATCTACAGGATCAATATTATTTCCTAGAGACTTTGATATTTTCCTTCCTTTGCTATCTCGAACAAGTCCATGAAAGTATACCGTTTCAAACGGGATGTCTCCCAATAAAAATGTTGTCATGAGAATCATTCTCGCAACCCAGAAAAAGAGAATATCTTGTCCTGTTTCAAGCACTTGGGTTGGGTGGTAATTTTGTAAATCTTTTGTTTCTTCTGGCCATCCAAGTGTAGAGAAAGTCCAAAGACCAGAAGAAAACCATGTATCAAGAGTATCCTCATCTTGAACCCAGCCTTCTCCTTGTGGAGCTTCTATCCCAACATAGATTTCATCTCCACGATACCATACAGGAATTCTGTGCCCGTACCATATTTGTCTGGAAATGTTCCATGGTCGAAGATTTTCTATCCAATGAAAATAAATTTTTTCAAAACGATTAGGAAGGATTTTAATTTGTCCGTTTTGCACTACTTTGAGCATTACCTCTTTGAGATTGACGAGTTCGCCTTTGTTTATCCCTTTAATTTTATCACTTGGAAAAATAAACTTTTTCTCTGTATTAATCCACCATTGCATTTTAGGGAGCGGTTCAATAATCCCTCCACTTCGTTCTGCCGTGGAAACATTCTGTATAATCGTTTCCTCTTTTTCAAGGAGATGATTATCTCTCAACCAATCTACCACGATATTTCTCGCCTCATTTACTTTTTTCCCTTCAAGTAGATCACCACAAGATTCCATTTTCCCATATTCATTGATAATTTTTTTAATTTTAATTTCTGGATTTCGCTCTGCTATTTCCCAATCAGCAAGTGAATGGGCAGGAGTTACCCCAAGCGCACCCGTCCCAAATTCTGGGTCTACATGGCTATCTGCAATAACCTTAATTTCTAAAGATGCTCCTGCAAAATTTTCTATATAAAATGTTTTTCCTATATATGTCTGATAACGTTTATCATCTGGGTGTACCGCCACAGCTGTATCACCAACTTTTGTTTCTGGACGTGTTGTTGAAATAGGGATAGGAAAATCCTCGCTGTAACGAAAGGTATAGAGTTTGGTCTCTCTCTCTTTATAAACAACTTCATCATCAGAAATAACGGTTTGCCCTTTTACATCCCAATTTACAATTCTATAATCTTTGTAGATGAGTCCAGCATCATACATTTTTTTAAATGCAGTTCTCACTGCTCGTTCTCTTGTTTTATCGAGAGTAAAAGCTTCTCTTGACCAATCGAGAGAAGATCCCATTTTTCTTGCCTGACTGAGAATTTTCCCCTGTGAGTCTTTAGCGAATGCTTCTACTCGCTCGAGAAAGGCCTCTCTCCCTATTTCGTGTTTTTTTATCTTTTCTTTTGCGAGAATTTTTTCCACTTTGGTTTGAGTTGCAATAGCAGCGTGGTCAGTTCCTGGGATCCAAAGAGTTCTCTTTCCAAGCATTCGTTGATAACGAATCATTGTATCCTCAATTGCAAGCATATATGCATGTCCGATATGGAGAATTCCTGTAACATTTGGAGGAGGGAGTACCATAGAAAAGGTTTCTGCATTTTCTTGGGTAAGTCCTGCACGAATCATTTCATCAGGGTTAAAAAATCCTGAATTTTCCCAGAGTTGATAAATTCTGTCTTCTGTATTTTTTGCTTCGTATCCTTTTAAAAATTTTTCTTCCATACTTTTTCTATCTTAACATAAAAAAAGTTTTTTACATTTTTGTGGTATCCCCTGAAATTATGAAAAAATAAGTTTTTTGCAGAAATTTCATATCAGTGAAATTTCTGCAAAAAACTTGCATTTTATCCCTGTAGGGATAAAATATAGCTACAAGAAATTATTTAAGATATAATATGCATATGCCACCTATTCAAAATTTTACAAAAAAAGCGCGTGACGCTATTAGAAAATCTCATGAACTTGCACTTGAGTATGGAGAAAATCAAGTAAATGATCTTTACTTGCTTTTAGCTTTGCTCTTTCAGGATGAAAGTATTCTAGCTCTCTTAATTGAAAAAAATGGAGTGAGCGTTGATGATTTTACCGAGGCTCTTCTTGAAGAAATTAAACCAAAAGAGAAAGAAGATTTTTCTCCTCAGGACTCAGATAATTCTGATGAAGAGATAGGGAAAATGCAACAAATGTTTTTGAGTTTAGAACTTGCTCAGGTTATTGAGCTTTCTATGAAGATTGCAAAAGAAAGGGGAGAAAAATCAATTTCTACTGAAGATCTTATTCTCGCTTTTTTTGCTACAAAAGGAAGAGCTAAAGAGATTCTTATCTCCTTTGGTTTTGATCGGGTTAAAGTGGAATCACTTTTTAAAATTATAAGAGAGGAAGAAAAAAAGCTTGCTCATACATATGAGAGAAAATATAGAACGCTTGCCAAGTATTCTCATAATATTACAGAGCTCGCGCGGCAAAATAAACTTGACCCTGTCATTGGAAGAAATGATGAAATTTTGAGAATTATTCAGATTCTTTCAAGGAGAAATAAAAATAATCCTATTCTTATTGGTGAGCCAGGAACTGGAAAAACTGCAGTTGTTGAAGGGCTTGCAAAGAGAATTGCGCTCGATGAGGTACCACAATCTCTTAAAGGAAAAGAATTAGTGCTTCTTGATTTAGGTTTAGTTCTTGCGGGGACGAAATTTAGGGGAGAATTTGAAGAGCGTTTAAAGAAAATTATGAAAGAGGTTGAAAAGAGCCAGGGTGAGGTGATTCTCTTTATTGATGAAATTCATACGCTTGTAGGAGCAGGGTCTTCTGAGGGTTCTATGGATGCTGCCAATATTCTAAAACCAGCGCTTGCGAGAGGTATCATTCGTGTTATTGGGGCAACGACTTTCGCTGAATATCAAAAATATTTTCACCGAGACACAGCTCTTGTAAGAAGGTTTCAGCCAGTTATTATTGAAGAACCAAATCAAGAAGATACCCTAAAGATTTTACAGGGGCTCAAACATAAATATGAAAATTTTCATAAGGTAAAGATTAGTGATGAAGCTCTCCAAACAGCAGTGAGTCTTTCTTCACGTTATATTAGCGATCGCTTTCTTCCTGATAAGGCGATTGATTTACTTGATGAAGCTGCTTCATCCATTAAAATTTCAATTGAAGACAAGCCAGAAAAACTTTCTCTTGCGCACCAGCGCATTAAAGAATTAGAAATTGAGCGAGCTTCAATTGAGCAAGATTTTCTCTCTCTTCTTGATAAGAAGAAAACTCAAGAAAAGATTAAAAAAATTGAAAAAGAAATTGCTGATTTACGTGAAGACACACGAGAACTCAGCTTGCGATGGAAAAAGGAAAAAGCAATTATCGATAAAATTGCAGAAGCAAAGCGTGCGGTTGAGAAATTAGAGGCAGAGGCAAGACAAGCTGAATTGCATTCTGAATTAGGGAAAGTTGCTGAAATTCTCTATGGGAAAATTCCACTCTTACAAAAAACTATTAAAACGGAGTCACTCAAGTTAGCAAAAATTAAAGCAGAAAAAAGAATTTTACGCGATGAGGTCCGAGAAGAAGATATTGCTCTTGTTGTTTCGCGTTGGACAGGAATTCCACTTGCCAAGATGCTCCAAGAAGAAACAAAGAAATTATCAGAGATGGAAAAAATTTTAGCTGAACGGGTAAAGGGACAAGATGAAGCTATTGAGAAAATTGCTCATGCCATTCGTCGTTCTCGAGTAGGTATTGCTGACCCTCATCGTCCTATCGGTTCCTTCCTTTTTCTCGGCCCTACTGGAGTTGGAAAGACAGAGCTTACTAAGGCGCTTGCTGAATTTATTTTTGATGATGAGTCAGCACTCATTCGAGTAGATATGTCTGAATATATGGAGAAGCATTCTGTTTCAAAGCTTATAGGTTCTCCACCTGGTTACGTAGGGCATGAAAATGCAAGTTCTTTTACTGAGGCAGTTCGTCATAGGCCTTACTCTGTAATTCTTTTTGATGAAATTGAAAAAGCACATCCTGATGTTTTTAACATTTTGCTCCAAGTTTTAGATGAGGGAATTTTAACCGATGCAAAAGGAAGACAAATTGATTTTAAAAATACTATTATTATTATGACTTCCAATCTTGGGTCTGGGTATATGCAGAAAATGCAGACCATTGGTTTTGTGTCTGGTAGTACTGACGAAAAGTATCAGCAGGTAAAAGAAAAGGTAGAAGAAAGTTTGAAAGATTTTTTTAGACCTGAATTTTTAAATCGTATCGATGAGATTATTATTTTTGATGCACTCTCTAAAGAAGTGCTTGCTGAGATTGTTGAGAATCAATTAAAACATCTAGTAGAGCGACTCAAGGAAAAAGATATTCATTTGAGTTTTTCAAAGAAAATGACTCGATTTTTACTTGAAGAAGGTTATGATCCTCAATTTGGGGCAAGGCCATTAAAACGAGCTATTCAGAAAGAAATTCTTAATCCATTAGCTATGGAAATAGTCTCTGAAAAAGTGAAGTCCGGAGAACATATTTTTGTAGATTTTGATCCTAAGACAAAAAAACTCCTCTTAAAGAAGAAAGGGAAGAAGCGAGTAAAATCAAATATTCGCTTAAAGAAACAGAAAAAAGAAAAGCTTGGTAAAAAATAAAATTTGTGCTATACTCTAATTCGTGTCTCTAGCTTTTTTAGAGAACACGAGTTGCGTCGGTGGCAGAGTGGTCA
>CAZCYC010000004.1:0-15809 GCA_964502915.1 uncultured Candidatus Saccharibacteria bacterium
TCTAACTCGTGTCTCTAGCTTTTTTAGAGAACACGAGTTGCGTCGGTGGCAGAGTGGTCAAATGCAACGGACTGTAAATCCGTCGGGATTTTCCCTACGTAGGTTCGAGTCCTACCCGGCGCACTTTTAAAAACAAGCATTCTTGCTTGTTTTTTCTTTTTCATAAAAAAGATATAATATTTATGTTATGGATAGACTTATTAAAATTTTAAGAGCTAATGGGGTTGCTGTGGTGAGAACAGATACACTCTATGGTATTCTTGGAACAGCTCTTGATGAGCTTGTTGTTGAGAGGATTTATAAGATCAAAAAACGTAATCGTCTTAAGCCAGTTATTGTGCTCATATCTCACCCTCATGATATTGAAAAGTATTTTTTCAAAAAAATTGATCCCGAGCTCAAAGAAATACTTTTTGATTATTGGCCTGGAAAAGTAAGTATCGTTCTTGAAACTGATAATGATCTTTCCTGGCATTACCTTCATAAGGGAACGGGCGGAATTGCTTTTCGCGTCCCTGACAATGAAGATTTACGTTTTCTCTTGAAAGAAACAGGTCCACTCGTTGCGCCGTCTGCAAACCCTGAAGGAGAGGCACCAGCAAAAAATATTCGTGAAGCAATGCGCTATTTTGGTGACCTCGTTGATTATTACCATGATGGCGGGGATTGTCTTAATGAAGAAGCTTCAAAAATTATTCGTATTAAGGATGATTTGAGTATTGAATTTATTCGTGGAAAAAAATTATAAAATTTTGTTTAACCCCCTGTTTTAACAGGGTGTTTTTCTAAATACTCAAACAAAGTCTTAATTTTTGTTTACTTGTAAACGAAAGATCTTTGTTTATACTATCATCATATGACAAAAGAAGAAGTAAAAAAACTTGCTGAACTTGCGATGTTGCGTTTGAGTGATAGTGAGTTAGAAAAATATCAAAAGGATTTTGATGCTATTCTTGCTTATGTAGACAAAATTCAATCAGTGAAAATAGGAGAAGATCTAAAGAGAATGTATTTTAATGAAAATCTCATGAGGGATGATGAGGATTTTTATCCAGCAAATTATTTTACTGAGGTTTTACTTCAGGAAGCTCCTGAACGTGAAGAAAGGTATATTCGAGTAAAAAAAGTTTTATAACATTATGTTTGATTTTAGAGAAACAACGATTCAAAAAATCTTAAAGGAACTGAGAGAAGGAAAACTTTCAGCTGAAGAACTTATTGAGTCTGCAAGGAAGAATATTCAAGAAAAAGACCATGAAATTCATGCTGTTCTTGAAATTTTTGATGATACTTCCCATTTAGAAGAATATAAAGACACTGAGCTTTTTGCGCTCCCTTATCTCTTAAAGGATAATATTCTCTTTAAGGGAAAGTTAGCAACAGGGGCATCTCATATTCTCGATAATTATCATGCGACATATGATGCTTTTGTTGTTGAAAAATTACGAGAAGCTGGAGCTGTTGCAATAGGAAGGACAAATATGGATGAAATGGCAATGGGGAGTTCTACAGAAAATTCTTTTTATGGGAAAACGAGAAATCCTCTAGATCTAGAACGGAGTCCTGGTGGATCTTCAGGTGGATCTGCTGCTGCTGTTGCTGCAGGGATGGTTCCATTTGCGTTAGGGAGTGATACAGGAGGTTCTATCCGCCAACCTGCTTCATTCTGTGGTATTGTCGGTTTAAAACCGACTTATGGTGCCGTTTCAAGAAATGGTTTGATAGCTATGGCTTCTTCTCTTGATGTTATTGGTCCACTGACTCATTCGGTTGATGATGCAGAAAGAATTTTTTCAGTTCTTGCTCAATATGATCCTTTTGATGCAAGTTCTGTTCCTCTTGATCGGAGAGCAAGATTTCAAGAGAAAAATGAAAATAAAAAAATTATTGGAATTCCAAAATCTTTCCTAGAAATGGATGGGATTCAGAAAGAAGTTTTAGAGAATTTCTATCGGCAGATTGAAAAAATGAAATCTCTTGGATATCAAATTATTGATATTGATATTCCGCTACTTGATTATGCACTTGCACTCTATTATATCATTCAACCAGCAGAGGTTTCTTCTAATATGGCTCGTTATGATGGTATCCGTTATGGTTTATCGCTTGATGGGGAAGACCGAATTGAAGCTTATAAGCGAACGAGGAGTGAAGGTTTTGGAGCAGAGGTAAAACGAAGGATTATGCTTGGAACATACGTTCTTTCTTCAGGTTATCATGATGCTTATTACAGGAAAGCGGAGGCATTGAGAAATCTTTTGCGGAAAGAAATCTTTAAGGCTTTTGAACGCGTGGACATTATTGCCACTCCAACAACGCCATCAGTTGCTTTTAAATTTGGAGAAAAGCAAGACCCACTTTCTATGTATCTTGAAGATATTTTTACGGTTCCTTATAATCTTACTGGGAATCCAGCAATTTCTATTCCTTCAGGAAAGAGTAGAGAAGGACTTCCATTCGGGATGCATTTTGCAGCGCCACTTTTTTGTGAAAAAAAACTTTTTGAGGTTTCAAAAGATTTTGAATCTCTCATTTAGGTATTTTGATTTTTATTGAGAAAAAAGAAAAGGCGCGGGCGAAGCCCGCGCCTTTTCTTTTTTCTTTTATTTTTTCTTCCTTAAAAAAGCAGGGATAGCACTCCAATCATCATCTTCAGTATCATCTATCTCTTCTATTACCTCAATTTCATCTCCTATTTTTCCAACTTTCTTTGAACTAACAAAATCTTCTTCAAAATTTTTGGCTTCTTTGTTATCTTCTATTTCTATTTTTTGACTGAGTGGACTATAAGTATTTTTCTTTTTTACTGGGTTATCAAAACCAGTCGCGATAACGGTTACTTTAATTTCTCCTTTTTTCAATTTATCATCATAAATTGTTCCAAAAATTACTTTTGCATTATTATCTATAGATTCTGTAATAACGGAAGCAATTTCATTTACCTCATTCATCTTAAGGTCATCTCCAGCGGAAATAGCGAAGAGAACCCCTTTAGCTCCATCAATTTCGATATCAAGGAGAGGCGAACTGATAGCCATTTTTGCCGCTTCTCGCGCTCTTTCTTTTCCAGCCTTGATGCCAATTCCCATAAACGCAGCCCCCGCTTCTCTCAAGGTAGTTTCAATATCGGCAAAATCAATATTAATAATTCCTGGTGTCGTAATGAGATCGGAAATTCCTTCTACTGCTTGTTTGAGAATTTCATCTGAGCGAGCAAAGGCATCTCGGAAGGACATTTCTTTTCCAGCAACAGCGATGAGGCGATCGTTAGGAATGGTAATGAGTGCATCTACTTCTTTTTCTAACTCTTCGATTCCTTGTTCCGCAATTTTTTCTCGCTGAGCTCCTTCAAAAGAGAAAGGTTTTGTTACTACTCCGATGGTAAGAATTCCTTCCTCCTTTGCAATTCTTGCAATAACTGGAGAAGCACCTGTTCCGGTTCCTCCTCCCATTCCTGCAGCGATGAAAACCATATCAGCCCCTTTCACAGCTTCTTGAATTTGAGCTTTTGTTTCTTCAGCTGAAGCTCTTCCTATTTCTGGATTCATTCCAGAACCGAGACCTTTTGTGAGATTTTTTCCGATATGAATTTTTTTATTTGCTTTTGAGTGATGGAGATCTTGGGTATCAGTATTGATTGCAATAAATTCAACTCCTTTTATTTTTGAGTCAATCATATGGTTGATTGCATTCGCACCAGAACCTCCCACACCAATAACTTTGATACGAGCAAAAGTTTCAATTTCAGGATTTATTTTAGGCATAATATTTTTTAATCTTTTATGTATAATAAATTTATATTAACAAAAAAAAACATATATGCAATATGTTTTTTATTTAAGGTTTGAGTTGTTCCAAGAGCAATAGAATCTTCTTTTTTATTTTTTTAAAGGAAAATTTTTTTCTGTGTTTTTTTGTTCTTAAATCTCCTCTTTCAAAGGAGAGACCATAGGCTACAGAATATTCTGCACCAATATCTGTTTTTCTTTTTGTCTTAGGATTCCATTTTTCAATGGAGACAAGCTCAGCAGGAAGTAGAGCTATTTTTTTTACACTTTCTTCCATAAAGGGAAGGCGAGACCCTCCTCCTGTAAGGATAATTCCCGCTGGGAGTAATTTATATTTTTTGAGTGATTTGAGTTGTTTTTTGATGAAGGTGATAATTTCTCCGTTTCTTGCCGCTATAATTTCATGGACTTTTTTTTGTGGATAATTTTTATTTTTTCCTAACTTGACAGCCTCGGCTTCTCGTAGTGATATTTGTAAACCAAGAGCTAAATCGTTGGTAATATCATTGGAACCCATTTTTTCCACACTACAGGAACTGATAATACCATTTTCAAAAGTTACAAGAGAACTTGTTTCTGACCCAATGTTGAGTACTGCACAACCTTGCATTTTTTGCGTATAATCTGCCACTGCGAGTGATTCTGCAAGAGGTCCAGCAATGATATCATTTATGATAATGCCACTTCTATCAATAACGCGGTAGAGAGATTCATAGTGATGTTCTGGGATGGTAATAAAGAGCACTTTTACGCCTAATTCAAGCCCAAACATTGTGAGTGGGCTTCCTAAAATTTCTCTTTTATCAATTTCAAACTGGTTGGGAATAATATGGAGTATCTTTTGATTAGGGTATTTTTTTGCAAAGAGCCGTTCCGCTTTTTCTAAGACTCTATTAAGATCTCTCTCTTCTATTTCTTGTTTTTCTGGGAAAGAGATTCCTACCTTTATCATCTTTGAATTAAGTCCTATTCCTCCAATAGAAAAAGTAGCTTCTTCTATTTTTTCTCCTATCTTTTCTGCTTTTTCCATCAATTTGAAGAGGGATTGTAAAACGAGTTCTTCATCTTGAATATAACCATAACGCAATCCATGAGAACTCAAGGATAATTCTTTTCTGATAGAGAGTTCGTCTTTTTGTGGGTCATATTCACTAAAAAGTGCCTTGATGTTTTTACTCCCAATATCAATGCTTATTCTTTTTTCTTTGTCTTTTAGTTTCATAGTATTGTTCTTTATATTTTTGAAAGTAGTTTCTTTCTGCCTTTTCCATTTTAGCACCATGTGTCATTCCTTTCAAATGAAGGCAGGCATGAATGAAGAGAAAAACGAGATGTTGTGAATAACTATGATCATAGTTTTTTGCTTCTCTTCGTGCTTGTTCTAAGGTAATGATTATTTCTCCATTTTTCTCATCAAAAGGAAAGGAAAGGACATTTACAGGGCTATCTTTTTTCTTCCATTTTTTATGAAGTTCTTGTGATAGTTTTTGTTTTGGAAAAAATAATGAAAGTTCATATTCTTTACCAAGAATATCATTTTTTATTTCAAAAAAAGGGAGATTTGGAATATTTCCTTTCGTTTGGCGAACAATAGAAAAATTTTGATATTCTTTGCTTTGCATTGAATCTTATCATAACATAGAAAATTTATCTTTAAAGGAAAGGCGCGGGCTTTGCCCGCGCCTTTCATAAAATTATCGCTTGTTTATTTTGAGTGTCCCCATTTTAAGTGCTTTCTCGTAAGCTTTTTGTTTTTGTAATCTCATGAGAGCATTCATTTTTTTCTTATAATCAGAAATTTTTCGTTCAAAAAATCTTAGAGATCGTTTTTTTCTCAAAATTCCTGACTGTTTTACTTTTTTTGAGAAGGTTCTCATGATTGAAGCATTTGAATCTTTCTTTTTTCTTTTTACGTCTACATTTATTGCCATATGTAGGAAGATATTAACACAGGTGAATAAATATGCAAGATTTTTTTAAAAAATTTTTTCTGGATCAAGCTCTATTTCAAGACCTTTTGTTTGTTTAGGAAGAATTTGAAGGAGTTTTTGTTCTTGTTGTTGAGGGTTCCATTTTTCTTGCTCTATCTTCAGAATGAGTTCTAGCTGGATTTTTCCATCTTTTTTCTTTCGAGAGCTCATTTTAATGAGGTAAGAAGAGAGATTTTCTTTATAGTATGAGCTTATTTCTCCTAATAATTGTTGTTTTTTTAGTTCATGTTTTATCTTAATAAATATATATCTTGATTCTTTCTGCCCCTTCAAAAAATATTGATAATTTCCTGTAGTCAGAGTTTTCCAAATTTGGAGATCAGAAATGAGATTTGATTTCATGAGTTTTCCAAATTTTCGTGCAAAAAATGTTTTTTTTAAATGGAGAATTTGTTCAGAAAAACGCAAACTATTTGTTATTTTCTTTTCTTCTCTCTCGTTCTTTTTTTCAAGAATCTTATCTTCATTTTTTGTTCGTTTTTGTATTTTTTGTCTTGTTTGGATATATATTTTCCCTAAATTTCTTTCATAGATATTTGTGATGGTGTAGAGCGCACGCATTTCGTTATCTTGTGTCATTTGATAAAAAAAGCCATCAATACTTAATACGAAAGTATTCTCTATGTTTTTTAAATAAGGAATTGCTTTTTGTGTTCCTATAATGATTTTTGCTTCTTGTTTGTTTTCGTCATGATTATCTATTTCTTTAAGTATTTTTTTGAGCTCTGTTTTATTTTTTATGTGTTCCGCATCGATGAGAAAAATTTTTTTCTCAGGGAAGAGTTCTTGTATTTTTTGATAGATTGTTTCTGTCCCAATCCCTAAGCTTTGAATTCTCCATGACCCACAAAATTGACAATGATCGAAAGCCGGGATAATTTTTTGTTCAAGTGTGTCAATATAATAAAATTTCTTTTCTCCATTTTCGTTTTTTTCATAGAGACTGTATGGTGTTCCACTTTCCAAGTTTTGCACGAGTTTTCCACAATTTTGACAAATGAGATATGGTGCAAGGCTCTTTCTCTTTGAATAGAGAAAAATTTTTTCTTTTTTTGCGACAGATTTTTTTATTTTACTGAGCGTTTTTTTGCCAAACGGAGAAAAACTTTTTCCAGAGAGAATTTCAGTGATTCGCTCCTGATCATTTTTTTTCTTTTTATCTTGCTTGTGGTAGTTGAGAATTTCAATTTTTTTTGGGTCAAAAATTTGCATTTCTACCTTAATTTTTTTTATTTCCTTTTGGAAGCGTTTTTTTTTCAAAATTTTATCTGCATAGATGAGTGTGGCATTTATATTTTTTGCATAATGTGTAACAAAGAGGTTAAGATCTATACGTGGGGAAACAGCTCTTTTATAATAAGGGGAGCTATCTTCTTCTAAAATGATATGTTTTTTATTTTTCTGTGGAAGATCAATAAATAATGGTGTAGATATGATAATATTTGCTTTATTTTGTTCTCCTCTTTGAAAATATTTTTCTATTTTTTTAGAACTATTTTCACCTGAAAAGAAAAAGCTGCGTTTGCGGAGCTCTGGAGATGTGGAAATTGCTTTTAATAACTTTTCTCCAGCAATGCGTGTTGGGAGAATAAAATGTATTGATTCCTTTTTTTTGAGATTTTTTAAACAATAATCTTGATAAAAATCTATTCTCTTGTCATATGAGTCTTGTAGTATTTTTTCTCCTCCCTCTTGGGTATTTTTTGCTTTTATTCTCTCTCTTTTAATTAAATCAATATTTTTAAGAAGATATTTTGGATAAGTAATCGTAATGAGTTGTCCTTCACTTATCAAAAAATATCTTGACAATTCTTCTATTGTTTTGAGGTATGCTGGAGAAAATATTTTATAAGGATGTATTTTTTTGATTTTTTTGAGCGTAAAATTTTGTGAGCGCAGAGTTTGTTTCATGTCTTTAAGTTTTTTGCTCTGAATTACTAAGCCCTGGATTTCTCTTTTTTGTAGGGGAACAGAAACGATTTTCCCTTTTTCAATTGTCTGAGAAGAAAGATAAGAGAGTGTTTCATATCCGAATGAAGCTCCTATTGGAATAATTTCTACTACGAACATAGTTTCAGTATAAATTTCTTAAGAGAAGATACAAGTTTTTTTATTTTTTTTATTTTAGGTTATAATAAACATGTTATGGGAAAATTTTTCATGCAAATTATTGGTTTAGCCCTTGTTATTTTTTATGGGCTTCCGTATCTCGTAGAGGGGATTACGGTGAATGGTGGAAGAGCTGCAGTTATCGCTGCAATTACTTTTGCTTTTATTAATTTTGCAATTAAACCTATTTTGAAAATCATTACTATTCCATTCAATATCCTCAGTTTTGGACTTTTTGGTTTACTTGTTAATGTGCTTCTCTTTTGGTTTGTTGCTTCTATTATTCCAGGATTTAATGTCATAACTTTAAGTGCTGCTTTTTGGGGTGCTATTATTATGACTTTTGCAACCTGGCTTTTAGATAAACTTTTTTAACAAGCTTGGAGTTTGAACGATGCTATATTGATATGAAAGAGCGGAGTTTTCCGTTTTTTCTTTTCTCTCACTTTGTGTTACACTACCCTTATGAAATCTTTTATTCATAAACTTTTTCGAAAAAAAAAGAAGCTCATTACTCATTCAGGATCTTTTCATGCTGATGATATTTTCGCTGCCGCAACACTTTCAATATATTTAAAGAGGGAAGGTATTCCTTTTGAAATCATTCGTACGAGAGATGAGGAACTTATTATTCGAGGTGATTATGTTTTTGATATTGGGGGAGTTTATAATCCAGATTTAAATCGTTTTGACCATCACCAAGAAGGTGGAGCAGGGAAGCGAGAGAATGGTATTCCTTATGCTGCTTTTGGTTTGGTTTGGAAGAAATTTGGACCAAAGCTTTGTCAAGGAAACCTCAGAGTGAGTGATGAAATTGATCGAAAATTAGTGCAGCTCATTGACGCTATTGATAATGGGGTCAATTTGAGTAAAACGACTTACTTTTATGAAGGGATTTATGATTATGGCATCCATAGTATTATTGCTGCTTATCACAATACATGGGACAATGCTCTCGATGAAAAAGAGCGTTACCAAAATTTTATCTATCTCGTAAGTTTTTTTGAAGATCTGCTCATTCACGAAATTCATGGAACAGAGAAGCGATTTGAGATTTTAGAGCTCATTGAGGAGAGTTATCGTAAATCTGAAAATAAGGAGATTATTGAAGTGCCTTATCATATTGGAGTTAGTGAGATGGTTCAAGCTCTTCACAAATATAAAGAGGTGCTCTTTGTTGTAGCAAAATCTAATAAACATTGGAAAGTTATGGCGATGCGAAAAGATCCTTCTAGCTTCTCAAACAGAAAATCCCTTCCTGCTTCTTGGGCAGGAAAGCGAGATAAAGAACTTCAGGAGGCTACCGGCGTCTCTGATGCAATTTTTTGTCACAATGAACGATGGCTAGCTATCGCAAAAACGAGACTAGGAGCAAAACAACTTGCTGAGCTTGCCCTCTTAGGGGATTAGAACAAGTTTTTACTCGTTCTTTCTTGTTTATTCTATGCTTTATTCTATACTGAGCTCATATGGCACTCATTGATGAAGTTCAATTACATATAAAAGCTGGTGATGGTGGTGATGGGGTAGTGCGTTGGCGTCGTGAAAAATTTAAGGCAAAAGCTGGCCCTGGTGGTGGCGATGGTGGCGATGGTGGCGATGTATATGCCGAAGCGGTGCAAGATCTTGCTTATCTTGATTACTATAAACATAAGAAAGATTTTTCGGCAGAAAATGGCCAGGCTGGTGCAAATTTTGGGAAGAAGGGGAGAAATGGAAAAGATCTCATACTCCGTTTTCCAAGAGGATCAGTTCTTAAAAACCTAAAGACGGGAGAGATTTTTGATTTAAAGAAAGAAGGAGAACGAGTACTCATTTTGAAAGGTGGAGAAGGGGGTTTGGGAAATGAACATTTCAAAGCTTCTACAAACACAACGCCTTATGAATGGACCCCAGGGAAAAAAGGAGAAGAGGCTGATTTTTTTATTGAATTGAGACTCTTTGCAGACTTAGGAATTATTGGACTTCCTTCTGCTGGAAAATCTACATTACTCAATGCATTGACAAATGCTAAATCTAAAGTAGGAGCCTATCATTTTACAACGCTTGATCCTCATTTAGGAGATATGTACGGACATATTCTTGCTGATATTCCAGGAATTATTGAAGGAGCATCTTCTGGAAGAGGTTTAGGACTTAAATTTTTAAAACATATTCAACGAACAAAGGGGCTTCTCCATCTCATTGCTGCAGATAGTGAAGA
The DNA here is from genome assembly GCA_964502915.1 of uncultured Candidatus Saccharibacteria bacterium. GTDB lineage: Bacteria > Patescibacteriota > Minisyncoccia > Phycocordibacterales > UBA1006 > UBA1006. The sequence continues at coordinate 10,092 of CAZCYC010000004.1, forward strand.
CCCTATTCGGGATTATGAACTCATTAGAACGGAATTAGCTAATTATGATGCTTCACTTTTAGCAAAAAGGGAAATGATTGTTTTTTCCAAAGCTGATATGAAAACGGAAGCAGAAATTTCTTCACTCTTAAAAATGATGCAAGAAAAGTTTCCCGAGAAAAAAGTTTTAGCTTATTCTGCTTATGATGAGTTAAGTATTAAATCCTTACGCAAGGAGATTATTCATTTTCTCGAGAAAAAAAAATAACTTTAAAAGGAAAAAAGGAAAGGTGCTTTTGCTTTGCAAAAGCACCTTTTTTATTTATTTTTTTCATATCTCCTTATTTTTGAGTTAAAATTTTTTCTTCCGGAATATTCATTTTTATATGCTTTTCCGGTCCATTTTCTATTCTCATTTTTCATTCGCTCATACTCTCTTTTTCTTTCTTTGAGAATTTTTTTAATATTTTTTTCTTCCCTCGTTTCAACACGAGGGATGCTTTCTATCAATCCTATAATGAATAGGATGAGTAGAACTACAAAAAATAAATTTTCCATATTTTTATTTTTAAGGTTATTCACTTGAAGCCTATCAGAGAGAGAGAGAGTTGTCAAGTGAATTTTAACAAAGTTATGAGGAGGATGATGTTTCAAGATTATAAAACCATTCTTTCAAACTACGCTTGTAGCTGATATCATTTTAAATGAAAAATAGAAAAATAGTGTCTTCTTTTCTTCTTTATTCTTATGCGAGTTTTTGTTATACTCGTAGCTATGGATAAGGAAGAAAAAAGAACAGAGGTGCTCTATAGAAAGTATCGTCCTCAGAATTTCAATGAAGTCTTTGGGCAGGATCATGTGGTAAAAGTTTTAGAAGCTTCTCTCAAATCACAAAATTTAGGACACGCCTATATTTTTTCTGGGCCTCGAGGAACTGGAAAAACAAGTGTCGCGAGAATTTTTGCTCGCTCTCTTGGTTGTGCAGACGAAGATATTATTGAAATGGATGCTGCTTCAAATCGAGGAATTGATGAAATACGAAATTTAAAAGAATCAGTTTTGAGCCTTCCTTTTCGATCTCCTTATAAAATGTATATTCTCGATGAAGCTCATATGCTTACGAATCAAGCCTTCAATGCTCTCCTAAAAACTCTTGAAGAACCGCCTACACATGTCATTTTCGTTCTCGCAACTACGGAATTACATAAAATTCCTGATACCGTAATCTCTCGTTGCCAAGTTTTTTCTTTCCACTCTCCTACACGAGAGATTTTGAAGGAAATGATAAAAGCTATTGCAGAGAAGGAAGGATATCAGCTTGATGAGGAATCTTTAGAGATGATTGCTTTTCTTGGAAATGGGTCATTTCGTGACACACAGGGTGTTTTGCAAAAACTTTTTTCTTATGCAAAAGATAAAAAGCTGAGCTACCAGGAAGTGATTCAAATTACAGGAGCTCCTTCAAATAAAATTCTCCTTAATTTTCTTTCGGCAATTCAGAAGAAAGATATGGCGAGTATTCTTCGGGAGTTAAGAAATGCTTCTAAACAAAACATAGACCCTCAGCTCTTCCTTTCTCTCTTGGTGGAAAAGATACGACTCATATTACAAATTCGTTTTGCTTCCGAGTTGAGAGAAGAAATTAAAAAGAATATAGGAGAAAGTGCTTTTCAGGATCTCATACCTTTTATTGAGGAAGGGAAAATTTTTCACTCAAAACTTTTGAAACGACTCTTAGAAATTTATCAAGATATGCAATATCTTTCACTCCCTTACCTTGCTATTGAGTTAGCATTTTATGAACTTTTTGAAGATTCTAAGGAATAAAAAATACAGGATTTCCCCTGTATTTTTATGATGCATCGATAAGTTTTAATGCATCTTCTAAGCTAAATTTTTCTGGGTCTTGCTTTTCATCGAGATAGAGTCGTTTCATCCCCTTTTGAATGAAATAACCAGATTTAGATTGTAAGAGTTTTAATTCTTTCCCAGTTTTTGGATTTTTTCCAAGTTTTTTTACAAGTTTAACCCCGCGCGGGAGTGCTTTCTCTTCACTGAGAATTTTTAAGGCTTCTTCAAAACTTATTGTGTATGGGTCCAATCCCGTTGATTTCTTAATTGAACGAAATTCTCTTCCATATCCTACGTATGGTCCAAATCTTCCTGTGTTTGCGATAATCATTTCTCCTGTTTCAGGGTGTTTTCCTAATTCTCTTGGGAGTGCTAATAAATGAAGAGCTTTTTCGAGTGTAATCTCTTTAGGATCCATATTTTTAGGAATACTTGCTCTCCTTGGTTTTGGCATTGATTTTGCTTTCTCTCTTGCTTCTTTTTCTTGTTTTATCTTTTCTTTTTCTGCTGCTGTTTTTTTGTGTCCCTTAGGGTATTTTGTGAGTTTTGGTATTTCAACAGATTCTCCTAATTGAACATAAGGACCAAACCTTCCTTCGAGAAGATAAACATTTTTCCCGCTTTTAGGGTCTTTTCCTAACGGAAGTCCTACTCCTATTTCTTTTCCTTCAAGTGTGAGTGCTCCATCACAATCTGGATACTTTGCACAAGAAATGAATTTTCCTGTTTTTCCTAATTTGTACACCATATCTCCTCCACACTTAGGACAACGATATTGTTCTTCTGCTTTTCCTAAATTTGTAAGTTTTGGAATATTTTCTTTTGCCTCAAGTTCACGAGCAAAAGGATACCAAAAATCAGCAAGCACTTTCTCATATTTATCTGTTCCTTGTGCAATTTTATCGAGATGATCCTCCATTTCTGCAGTAAAACTATCACTAATATATTTTTCAAAGTATTTTTCTAAAAAGCTCGATACAACATCTCCGGTATCAGTAGGGAAGAGAGTTCGCCCTTCTCGGGTAACATAAGCTCTTTCTACAAGTGTTCTGATGATAGAAGCATAGGTAGAAGGACGGCCAATACCACGCTGTTCAAGTTCTTTGATGAGTCCTGCTTCTGTATAGCGATGTGGGGGGGTGGTAAATTTTTCTGTATTATTGAGTGTGATGAGACTTATCTCTTCTCCTTTTGACACAGGTGGAAGCTCTACATCTTCACCACGTGATCGTGTATCCATAGCGAGCCAGCCGGGGAAAATGAGTTCTACTCCATGTGCAACAAAGGAAGGGAAATTGTCCTTTTCTTTGATTCCTGCAATGAGTTTTTTTCTCTTGAGTTTTGCTGATTTCATTTGTGAAGCAATAGTTCTTTCCTTAATGAGTTGATAGAGTCTTTTTTCATCTTCAGTTGAACCATAAATTTTATCGTCAAATTTTGTTGGACGAATAGCTTCGTGTGCCTCTTGTGCATTTTTTGATTTTGTTTTGTATTGTTTTAGCTCTAAATAATCTCCTCCAAATTTCTTTTGAATAAAACGAGCGATTTCCTTTATTGCGGTATCAGAAAGCTGAGTGCTGTCTGTTCTCATATAGCTAATATGTCCTGTTTGATAGAGTTTTTGTGCTGCACGCATTGTCCGTGAAGGAGAAAATGAGAGCTGTGAAGAAGCGGCTTGTTGTAAACTTGAGGTAGTAAAAGGAGCTTTTGCTTTTCTCGTACTTTGACTCTCTTTGATATCTTGGATATACCAAGTTGATTGTTCTGCTTCATGAATAATATTGAGAGCTTCTTCAAGTGAAGAAAAGTCTTGGGAACATTGAAGTGTAAATACTTCTCCCGTTGTATTCTTAAATTGTCCTTCAAGTATGTAATACGCTTTTGCCTTAAACTTTCTAATTTCTCGTTCTCGTTCCATGAGAATGCGAAGGGCGGGTGACTGCACTCTTCCAGCAGAAAGTCCATAGCGTACTTTTTTCCAAATGAGACCAGAAAGCCCATAACCAAAAAGTCGGTCAAGAACACGGCGCGCTTCTTGTGCTTCTTTAAGTTTGAGATCAATCTCTCTTGCTTTTTGCATTGCTTCTTTTACTACCGATTCTGTGATTTCATGGAAACTTACTCTCTGGAAATTAATTTTCTCTCCTTTGAGTTTTTCTTGGATAACTTCTTTTAGGTGCCAAGCAATAGCTTCTCCTTCTCGATCAGGGTCTGTTGCGAGGATAACTAACTCAGCTTTTTTTGCTTCTTTTACTAAATTATCAATGAGTTTCCTTTTGTCTGGGCTTATTACATAGTGGGGAATGAAACCACCTTCAATATCGATAGCATTTTTGTTTGATTTTGGTAAATCACGAATATGACCGATAGATGATTTTACCCGATAATCTTTTCCTAAGTATTTTTCTATTGTTTTTGCCTTTGAAGGGGATTCAACAATTACTAATTTCATTGAAGCCATTATGTACACGAAAAAATTTTTTTTGCAAATAGATTCTTTTTAAAGAGATTCTCCTAATCGGAGATTACTTTTTGCTTCTATTTCTTCTTCATATTTTTTTCCTTTTTCTCCTGCAAGAATATGGAGGAAGCCAGCACTTGCAATCATTAAGCTATTATCTCCACAGAGCATTTGTTGTGGAAGGTAGAGTGGAATTTGCATTTCTCGTGTGAGTTCCTGAAAAGCTTCACGCAATTTTTTATTTGCAGAGACTCCTCCGGCGACAATGAGACCTTTCGCGTGATATGCTTTAAGTGCTTTTTCTGTTTTTTTTGTGAGTACTTCAACTACAGCGTCTTCAAAGGCTTTAGCAATATCAGCTTTTATTGCTTTTGAAAAATTTTGCTCGTTTTTGAGTTTTTCAATGAGATAGCGTGTTGCGGTTTTAAGCCCAGAAAAAGAAAAACGATAGTCATCATGATGGAGCATTGGACGAGGAAGTTGTATCTTCTCATTTTCTCTTCCTTGTTCTGCAAGGAGTGAAAGTTTAGGTCCGCCAGGATAATCAAGCCCGAGCATTCTTGCAACTTTATCAAAAGCTTCTCCTACTGCATCATCAAGTGTTTCTCCGATGATTTGATAGTCTCCCCAGTTTTTTACCAGAATGAGTTCCGTGTGCCCTCCTGAAATGAGTAAGGCAATCATAGGAAAGGAAAAATTTTCAAGTGGATAATTCGCTATCTTTTCATTTTGATATCCTTCTTTCAAAAGGATAGAACTTATGTGACCTTCCATATGATTGATAGGGTAGAGTGGAACCTCTATGAGAGTAGCGATTGCTTTTGCGGTATTTACACCAACCCAAAGTGCTGGAGCAAGCCCTGGCCCTTGAGTAAAGACAAGAGCATCGATAGGAGGAATTTCTTTTTGAAAAATTTCTAAGATCATATCAGCAAGCCCTTCTTCCCTCACTAATATTTTTTTAACTTTTTTTCTTTTTTCTTGAGTGAGTTTTATTTTTTTAGATAGCTTTATTTTTTGAATTGCTCGTGTGAAGAGCCCTTCCAAAAGAATGGGAATATTTTTTTTATGTTCACGTTTTGCGAGTGCAGGAAATACTCCACCGTATTCTGCATGGATAGGAATTTGGGAAATGAGTAAATCTTCGATGAGAGTAAATGATTTTTTTTCTCTGTTTATGTTTATGAGAGAAAGTGCTGTTTCATCACAGCTTGTTTCTATAGAAAGAATATACATATATATGGGTATTAGCTTATCGCATTTTTTTTCTCTTTCAAGTTTTTTTTAAAAAAATAAAGCTCATGTTTTCTCTTGCGAAAAAATGTTTTTATGCTAAGATACTTCTCGTCTTTCCTAAGAAAGACGAGAAGATGGTCCCATCGTCTAATGGTTAGGACGTCAGGTTTTCATCCTGGAAATCGGGGTTC
>CAZCYC010000005.1:0-15773 GCA_964502915.1 uncultured Candidatus Saccharibacteria bacterium
CACCGCTCGTTACTAAAAGAAATCCTACATAAACGAAGAGAATTGCAGCAATAGGAAGCACGAGTGAAAAAATGAAATCAACCACCCGATTAATCAATTTCATAAAATCATTCCAGTTACACATACGAAACTGCCCAATTGAACCATAACCACATTCTGTAGAAACGAGACCTTGCCCAGCATTTTGGTTATAACCTACACCAATATCTGATCCAGTATTTGAGTTTTGATTTTGATGATTCTCTTGGTCATTACCATTACCTTGCGTATGAGTATTTTGATTTTGATTGCTCCCCTGATTTCCATTTCCCTGTCCACTCGTATTTTGTCCTTGTGGCGAATCTATGAGCATATCATAATCATACATCGTTAAAAGACTATTGAGCGGATCATCAGAAATATTCGTTGTCCCATCTCTTTGATCCGTAATGTAAAAATAATAAGTATAACCCTGTTCATAAAAATTTTGATCGAGAATTTTTTCATCTTGACAATCATAAGGTGAGTTAGCAACTCCATCATATTTCACACTAATATCACTTTTTCCTATTTCACCTGGAATCTTACAGAGCGGAAAAACATGAAAATCACCTGCGTCAGAAGTCTTTTGTTTATTCACCACAAAATATACATCTTCCGCTTTATTCCGAGAAAACTCCATACTAATTGGGTAAAACGGACCATGATAATTTTTATTCATTTGGTCTTTACTGATGAGTTGTGGGGTTTCTGTAAAATGAACTTCAAATAAATCATCAGCAAAAGCAATTGAAAAGATAGCTAAAAAACTCAAAATAAAAATAAAAGCTGATATTATTTTTTTCATACTTTTTCAGTATACAAAAAAAGAAAAAGAAAAACAATCATTCATTTTTCTTTTTCTTTTATTTTTATTCATTTTTTTACTTTTTTTAAAAATTCGTCTCCACTTTTACATCTGTAAGCTTATTTGTAAGAATTTTATTAATTGTTCTGTTGAGCACTAAGTCAATCTCACTATTTGCTTTTCGAAGGGCTTCATAAGGTGAAAGAGACTCAGCATTAAGAGAGCGAATGAGACTCCTAAAAATACGATGAGTCTCTTTTGGTGATGGATCTGTCCATGCGTTTGCAATAATGGCCGATTTATAAAAGACATCAAGATAATTACTCTCTGGAGTTTTTTTGAGTAAATCTTTTCGTGCTGGCACTTCAAAAATAGCCTTTGCTAATCTTCCTGCGATATCTTTCCCAGTGAGTAATGATGCTACCTGCATAGATGCGGGAAGATTCTTCGTGTGCTTTGCAATCGCAACCGCTTGCATTGTTCCAAAAGTAGATTTAAGTGAAGTTTCACTGAGTTGTGGAACAAGAGCAACGGCAAAATCAAGATTTGGATTTTTCTTTCTGATTTTTTCTATCTCGCTTGCTCTCCCAAAATAGAAGGCTAATTCCCCAGAAATAAATTTTTCCCTATCCTGAATCATTGCCTCATTCCAAGAATAATTCTGAGCTCCTCGATTACGAAACGAAGTATAAAATTTGAGTGCCTGTATCGCTTTTTCTGTTTGTTTATCGTCTCCCTGGAGACTCGCCTTTTTGAGTCCCGTAAGCGGATCTGTCTCTACAATAGTATTTCCATTCTGTTGAAGTAATAATGATACTATTGCCTTAGCATTATGGATATTATCAAATGTTCCCAACGCAGTTCCGGCAAGAGAAATATGTCCGTCTTCTGTCTTTACCGTAATTTGCTTCACAAATTTAGCAAATTCTTCCCAAAAACGAGGAACCCCTACGAGAAATGAAGAATTAATGAGCTGCTTATTGTAATACATAACAACTGGATCTACTGAAAGCGGGAGAGCATAAACTCCTTTTTCTCCAAGAAAGATTCTTCCTTCGCGAATATATTTATTTTCAAAATCTTCTTTCGGAAATGAGGTATAAGGGATTTCAAAAATTTTATCTACATGACGAAGAATGTAAGGATGTGGCATGATAAAAATATCAGGTCCGTTTCCTGCAGCGAAAGCATTAATGAGATCTTCTTCATAACTATCCTCATTTTTTCTCACATATGAAACCACTAATTGATCGGAAGATATCTCATCGATAAATTGATGCATAATATTAGGAGCAATGGTTCCCCAAACTACCACCTTCCCTTTTGTCTGTTTCTTATCTTTTCCTAACTTTACTGCCCCACTAAATATCATAAAAGCAAAAACAATCGCAATGACAAAAATAATAGTGATAATATTTTTAATTCCTATTGATTTAATATTCATATATTTCTTCTCTATTTCTTTTAGAACTTATAAATGTTTGCGACTCACAAATCCATAATGATGAGCCCCAGCATCAAGCTCATTCTCAAAAACAAAATTTTCTTCTTCTGTAAGAATTCTTGCAACTCGTTCTGAAACTACCTGATCCTCATGAGGTCCAATTCCACCAAAAGATTCCGCCCAATCAACAAGCACAAGCTGTCCATAAGGCTTTAAAACTCGATAAGCCTCTCGTATTCCAGCCTTACGATCCTCCAACTGAAAGAGAGTATTAATAAGTAAAACAATATGAACACTCTCATCACGCAAGCGCGATCCCTTTACTTGATCGATATCAGCCCACACAACTTGTATTTTATGATGCCCTTCTTCTTCACTTAATTTTGCTAAACGTTCGACCATTTCTTTTTTTACATCAATCGCAAAAATTTTTGCTACTTCTGGGCGCTGTGCGAGAAGCATTGCATATGCACCAGCACCAGCACCAAAATCAGCAATATGTGCAAGCTCTGGAATTTCTATCTGAGCAATAATTTTTTCTGGTTTTGAAAATGTATCCATGAGAAAATTATAACACAATCTCATTTCTTTTGGTTTATTGATTTATTTATTTTTTGTTTTTTAAAAAAGAAAAGGCGCGGGCTTTGCCCGCGCCTTTTCAAACAATACTCACACAAGTGTAAAGGAAGCAACAGCATCACCATCTTTCAATTTCATAATTCTCACTCCTTGCGTAGCACGACTAATCACTGGAATATCTCCTACGGAAATTCTAATGACCAAGGATTGTTCACTGATAGCCATGAGCTCCTGCGTTTCTTCAGTTACGATACGTGCACCGATCAAAGCTCCTGTCTTCTCAGAAACATTAAAAGTTTTGACCCCAGAACCTCCTCGTTTTTGTACCTTATACTCATCTAATTTTGTTTGTTTTCCATACCCTCGCTCACTAAGCACTAAGAGTGTCTTATCTTTTCCGTGTTCCGCTCTCACCACTCCTGTTCCCACAATCATATCATCCGCTTTAAGTGTCATTCCCTTCACCCCACTTGCAGCTCTTCCCATCGTACGCACATCGGCAACATGAAAACGTATGGATTGCCCTAACTGAGAAACGAGTATCATTTCATCCTTTTCTTTAGTAAGTCTCACATCGAGTAATTCATCGTCATCTTTTAGATGAATAGCCACTAAACCATTAGAGCGAACCTTTGCAAAAGCATCAGCAGCTACTCGCTTAACAACCCCGTTTCTCGTAACAAAGAAGAGAGTATTTTCAGAGAGATCTTTCTCTTTAGGAACGGGAAGAATAGAGGTAATTTTCTCTCCTTCACTCAAAGGCAAAAAATTCTTGATAGATTTTCCTCTCGTTGTTCGTCGTCCTTCAGGAAGATCATACATCCTCGTTTGATAAACTCTTCCCTTATCTGAGAAGAAGAGAATATAACTATGAGAATTAGCAACGAGAAAATGCGTTACAACATCTTCATCTTTTGCATTCATCCCAGAAACACCAACACCTCCTCGATGTTGTCTTTTATACTCATTTGGATCAGTTCTCTTAAGGTAACCACTTTCCGTAAAGACGAGTGCAAATTCTTTCTGCGGGATGAGATCTTCCACAGAAATGGAATCAACAGCTCCCGGAATAATAGTCGTGCGTCGCTCATCTCCATATTTATTCTTAATCTCAAGCAATTCATCCTTAATAACCTTAAGCATTTTTGCTTTTGACTTTAAAAGTGATTGGAGTTCTTTAATGTATTGGAGAATTTCCTTCAACTCATCTTCAATTTTTTTTCGCTCAAGCCCTGCAAGTTTTTGCAGTTTCATATCAAGAATTGCCTTTGCTTGTATTTCAGTAAATTTAAATTTACTCATCAAATTTACCTGAGCATCATTACTATCTTTTGATTCTTTAATGAGCTTAATGACTGCATCAATATGGTCGAGTGCTTTGTTCAACCCCTCAAGGATATGAGCACGTGCCTCAGCCTTCTTGAGATCAAATTCTGTTCTCCTACGAACAACTTCTTGCCGGTGCTGGATGAAATTTTCTAAAATATCCTTTAAACCAAGTGTTTGTGGAACCCCATTAACGAGTGCCACCATGTTGTAATTGAAATTACTTTCTAAATCGGTGTGTTTATAGAGATAATTAAGAATTTTTTTTGCTTGAGCAGAAGATTTCAATTCAATAACAATACGGATGTCTTTGGTTGATTCGTCTCTCAATGCCTTAACCCCTTTAATTTTTTTATCACGAACTAATTCAGCGATTTTTACAATAAGATTTTGTTTATTTACTCGAAAAGGAATAGAGGTAATAACAATTTCTTGATTTCCTTTCCTTCCTTCTACAATTTCTGCTTCTCCGCGAACAACGACCCTCCCACGTCCTGTTGCATAAGCATTTTTAATATCCTCTATATTATAAGCTAAACCACCGAGTGGAAAATCTGGTCCCTTAACAAATTTGAGAAGTTCATCTCCAGGAGTTTTAGGATTATCAATAAGCGCTACGGTTGCATCAATCACTTCTCCAAGATTGTGAGGAGGAATATTTGTGGCCATCCCTACAGCAATACCTAATTGTCCATTGAGTAAAAGCGAAGGAACTGCCGTTGGGAGTACAACAGGTTCTTTCCTTGTATCATCGTAATTAGAACGAAAATCTACCGTATCTTTTTCAAGATCACGCAAGAGTTCTGAAGAAATCTTGCTCATCTTTGCCTCTGTATAACGATAAGCAGCAGGAGCATCTCCATCAATAGAACCAAAGTTTCCCTGTCCCCAAATAAGCGGGTAACGATAGGAAAAATCTTGTGCCATATTCACCATAGCCATATATACGGAACTGTCTCCATGTGGATGATACTTTCCAAGTACATCTCCCACAATGGTAGCTGACTTTTTAAAACGAGCCCCTGCATGCAAACCAATATCGTGCATTGCAAAGAGAATACGTCGGTGCACTGGCTTCAGTCCATCACGCACATCTGGAAGTGCGCGAGCGGTAATCACACTCATAGCATACTCGATAAAGGATTTCTTCATCTCTCCAACAATATTCATTACTTCAATTTTTCCTCTCCTTGTATTTGTATTATTTTTTTCTTCTCCTTTTTTTGCCATATTACTTTTATTTTATTTGCTCATAAACATTTATTAATAATAATGTATTAAATACTTTTTTTTAATGAAAGCATTTCTTTAGTAAGCCCCTTGCTATCAGAACTTTTTTCTAAATTTTCTGTTCTTTCATCGGCAGGAGAACGATTGCAAGTATTTGTATAAAAAATATTTTCTCCTTTTATCGTTGAAATTTGCCCTTTTATTTTTTGAATAAAAATTTGAAAGTTTTGTTTCTCTTGCAGAAAAATTTCATTTGAATGTGAAAAACGATGTGTGAGCAATATAAACCAAATAATAGTAATCACTATCGTTATGGAAAAAGCAAGCATCAAAGCAATCTTTTCTCTCTCTTTTCTCCTATAGCCATTAATTTTACTCTTCAAACTCTCCATAATTTTATTGTTCTGCAAGAACGACCACATGTCCACTCAAAGTCTCAAGATCTTTTTTCTTAAAAACATATTTGTCCAACGCCTTTGCTTGTGAAGACATCTCTTTCAAAAAAATATCAAGCATACCAACATCTCGGTCCTCCCCATAATCCATGGGAATAATGACTTTTGGAGAAAAGTTTTTGATAATCTTTGATGCCTGCACAGGATCCAATGTCTCTCCTCCTCCAATAGGAACAAAAATGAGGTCAACTGACTCTAAATGCTCTTTTGTCTTTTGTTCTATATTTTCATGAGCGAGATCACCCAAGAAACAAAAAGAAATTCCATCAAGATGAAAAAAATAAACCGTATTGATGTAATCTTTCCCTTCTTTCTTTGCCTCTTCCCCATAACCAACAAAAAGATGATCTTGTATTTCATAAAAACCTGGCCCAGCTATTCGAAAAGGTTCCTTCCCGTTATAGATATTATTTTCATAAGCATCATAATCTTTATGTCTCAGAGAGGAGAGAACAATATCTGCAGAAAATTTCACTGGCTTCTTCCCCAAGCTATTATCTTTTGAAAACGGATTGATTGAAAGTGTAAAATCCCCTTGCTGAATCTTAAAATACTGCTTTCCATAGTATGTAATAATCATAGTCTCAGTATACTACAGAAAGAGATTTTTGAACATTTACAAAACGATCTTTCTCTTGATTTTTCTTTTAAAAGATATTGAAAATTTTTTCTCTCCATAAGAATTTATGCTAAACTTTTAGATATGGAAAAACTCATCTTTATTGATACAGAAACGACTGGTACTGGGCCAGAAGCAAAAATTATTCAAGTTGCTTATAAAACGAGTGATGGAGTTGAAGTAAATAAGTTCTACAATCCAGAAATACCCATAGAAATAGAAGCGATGGCAGTGCATCACATTACAGAAAAAATGGTAAAAGATAAGCCACTATTTCGAGAATCCACAGAATACCTCGATCTCAAAAAAAGATTTGAAGCTGGAGAAATATTTGTTGCTCATAATGCAAAATTTGATATTGAAATGCTGAGACGGGAAGGTTTAAAAGTTGGCTCTTTCATTGATACGCTCAAAGTAGCAAGATATCTTGATACACAAGCTAAAATTCCTTCCTATGCTATGCAGTATCTTCGCTATTTTCTCAAAATAGAAGTAGAAGCAAACGCACATGATGCATGGGGAGATATCCTCGTTTTAGAAAAACTCTTTTACCGATTAATTAAAAAAATAATGGAAAAGGAAAACATTAACAAAGAAAAAGCGTTAGAAAAAATGATGAGCATTTCTCAAAAGCCATCACTCATACGAAGTATCCATTTTGGGAAATATAAAGGGGAAAAACTTGAGGAAATTGCGAAGAAAGACCCAGCTTACCTTCGTTGGCTCCTAAGCGAAAAAGAAAAAGAGGAGGAAAAAGATGAAGATTGGATTTATTCTTTAAAACATTACCTACATCTCGTTTCTTAGTATTTAAAGAGGGCTTAGAGATAAGCTTTTTTCTATGTTGCAAAAATAACTTGCAAAATATATATAAAACGTTACACTAACAAATATCTTATTACTCTCCTAAATTTTCTTTTTTCAATAAATAAAACAAATTGAATAAAAAAAAGAAAATTTACCTACAACAAAAAAAGAGTATTTCTCTTTTTTTCAAATTTTATAGGAAGTAATAGCAAGAAAAAGAACAAATCGTCTCTTGAAAAAGAGCTGGTTATTTCTTTATAAATTATAAGTTTAAAATTTAAATAAAATAAAAACTATGAAGACAGACAAAACAGATAAGAATCTCCTCACGAAAGAGGAAGAAAAAGGAGGAAAGAAAAAAGCTAATATCCAACGGAGGAAAATAGCAACCCTTTCTGCGGTAAAAAAGAAAAAAACAGAAAAAACGACAAAAAATAGCAAAAAAATAAATCGAACGAATAAAAAACAACAAAAATCACACGTTCAAAAAGTAAAACACAGCAAAATAGATGATTATGTGAAAAATAAAAAGAAAAGTAATATCCCAGAACTCAAGGAAGGTTACGTGCGTGTTATTCCACTTGGTGGAGTAGAACAAATTGGGCAAAATATGAACATTTTGGAGACCCGTGATGATATCTTTATCATCGATATTGGAATTCAATTCTCTAGCGAGGAAGAAACTCCTGGGGTAGATTACATTATTCCAAATATTAAGTATCTTCTCGAGAGAAAAGACAAAATACGTGGAGTTTTTGTTACCCATGGGCACCTAGATCACATCGGAGCTTTCCCTTATATCATTGACCAATTAGGATATCCTCCAGTATATACCGGTTTACTCACAAAATGGATGATCGATAAGCGAAACGAAGAATTTCCACACCTCAAGAAACTTGATTATCATATTGTAGAACCAGGACAAACAATCACAGTGGGAAAGGAAGGAATAAAAGTTAAAATTTTTCCTGTTACCCACTCTATTCCTGATGCCATTGGTTTTTCATTTGAAACAAGTGAAGGAAATGTTATTTTTGCCGGAGATACAAAACTTGAACATGTTGATAAGGAACCTGTACAACGAGAGAAAGATGCTTATGGAAAATTAGAGCACGGAGAACAAAAAAATCTTCTCTTTCTCTCAGATTCAACCTCAGCAGAAAAACCTGGCTGGTCGCTAAACGAAAAAGACATCATTGAAAACATCATAACGCTCATCAAAGAAGCAAAAGGAAGGATCTTCCTTGGAACTTTTGCATCCCAGATCGTTCGTGTAACGGCTATTATGGATGCCGCAGCTCGTTTTGGGAAAAAAGTTGTCATAGAAGGACGATCAATGAAAACTAACATTGATATCTGTATACGTTCAGGCATTTGGACACCAGAAAAAAATCTTATTATTACAGCTGAAGAGGCAGCGACCCTTCCACCAGACAAAGTCATTTTTATGCTCACAGGATCACAAGGAGAAGAATTTGCTGCGCTCATGAGAATCTCTACGAAACGACATCCTAAAATTAGGTTCAACGAGCGCGATACCATCATTCTCTCTTCTTCTGTTATTCCTGGAAACCATAAGGCAGTGAGAAGGCTTAAAGATAATCTTTCTCGCCATGGACTTCGTATCGTAGAATATCATACGAGCGAAATTCATGCTTCAGGACACGGAAATCAAGATGAACTTCTTTGGATTCAAAAAACGGTTGGAGCAAAATACTTTATGCCAATTCATGGGCATCATTCTATGCTCCGAGCTCATGCACAAGCCGTAGTAGAAAAAAATAACTTCCCTAAAGAGAATGTCATTATTCCAGATGAAAACGGAGCGATCATCGATCTAAACAAGAATGAATTCATTATTCATAAGGCAAAAGCTCCAAATAATGTAACCGTTGTGGAAGGATTCCGTGTTGGAGATATTCAAGATGTAGTGATTAAGGATAGAAAGACTCTCACGAAAGAAGGAATCTTTGTAGTTATCGCATCAGTAGATATGCGAACTGGAAAAATGAAAAAATCACCAGATATCATTTCACGAGGTTTTGTATATCTCAGAGATTCTCAAGAACTCATCAATGAAGCGAGAAATATTGTAAAAGAAACAGTTCTCAAAACAGTCAAAGGACAAAAACCTGTTATTGATTTTGAACTCGTTAAGAAGAGAGTTGCTGATGATGTTGCTCGTTTTCTCGTGCAAAATACAGGGAAACGACCTATCGTAATTCCAGTAATCCTTGGAGTATAAAAAGAAAAAGAGTTTTAAAAAACTCTTTTTCTTTTTGTTTTTCTGTCCTTCTTATCTTAAACACGAGATACATTCACTGCACTCTTCCCTTTTGGCCCATCAACAATTTCAAATTCAACTTCATCTCCCTCTCTGAGGTCATCGAAGTGAATTCCGTTGAGCTCATTCATATGAAAGAAAAGATCTTTATCATTCCATTCAATGGAAATAAAACCAAATCCTTTATCCATAAGGCGAGCTATCTTACCTTTTTGCATATTCTTCTATAGATTAAACTTGATAAAATCAAATGTTTAAAAAATAAAATTCTCCTTGAAAAAGGAGAATTGAGTCCTTAAATCATTCGATGCTCTCCGGGTAGGATTCGAACCTACGACCAATCGGTTAACAGCCGACTGCTCTACCGCTGAGCTACCGGAGATTAAAATGTCATTTCTGACAGAAGCCATCTTAGCACAAAAAGAAAAAAAAGCAAAATATTTTTTACTCATTTCTTTTGGAGTTCTGTAGGGTGGATGAAAAAGCGCGGGCTTCGCCCGCGCTTTTTCATTTACCTAAAACCCATTAAACTAATATTCCACACGAGGGAAAAGGGGTTGCTGAGGAAATTCTCTTTTTTCAAGAAGAACAAGAATCTTGTCTGCTGTTTCAGGAAGAAAAGCTTTTAAATTCCACCCCAAACGATAAAGTTCCCCAGCAAGATATTGAAGATCCTTTTCTGCTTCTCCTCTATTCTCTTTAATTTTTTTAAAAGGCTTCGTTTTACTGATGAAAGTATCTAAATCAGCAATAAGCCTCCATATTTCATTCATCGCTGTCATAAAATCAAAAGCTTCCATATGACGATGATGAAAAGAAAGTACCTTCTCTCTTTCCTCTACTTCTCTATCTTGAAGGAAAGAAATATCAATATTATAAGTAACGAGCATCTTCATGATACGTTGCACGAGATTTCCTAAACCATTTACTAAATTTGCTTGATAGGCTTCGTGAAATTTTTCAAAAGTTACATCAGAATCCTCAAAAGAGTTAACATGGCGAAGTAAATAATAACGCAACGCATCAGTTCCATATTTTTCTACAAGCGCCAAAGGATGGATTACGTTTCCAAGTGACTTAGACATTTTCTGCCCGCCAGAAGTAATAAAACCATTTACAATAAGATGTCTTGTTTGGCTTAAACCAGCAGCCATGAGCATAGCCTGCCACATAGCAGCCTGCTGACGTAAATTATCTTTACCACAAAATTGAATAGGATTTCCTTCTTCCCAAAAAGAAACAAAATTTTCTTGTTTTTCTGGCCACCCAAGCGTGGAGATATAATTTACTAAAGCATCAAACCAAACATAAATAACATGATCTTCATCCCCGGGAACAGGGATACCCCAAGGCATTTTTTCCTTTAAGCGAGAAATGGAAAAATCTTGAAGCCCTCGTTCAACAAATTTTTTGATTTCACGAAAACGGAAAGAAGGAATTACAAAATCTGGATTTTCTTGATAAAACCGCAAAAGTTTATCTTGAAAAGCAGAAAAACGAAAAAAGTAATTTTCTTCATCAATCAACGCTAAATCGCGATCTGGATGATCAGGACATCTTCCATCAACTAATTCAGAGTCAGTCTTATTTAACTCACAACCAACACAATATTTTGCTTGATACGTTTTCTTATAGATATAACCATTTTCTGAAACTCTCTTCCAAAACTCTTGAACAGCGCGAATATGCCTTTCGTCACTCGTGCGTATAAAATGAATATCCTCGATGAGCCCTAAACTTTCTTGAAGATCACGAAAATGAAGAGAGAGATCATCAACATACTCTTGTGGAGTTTTTCCCTCTTTTTTTGCTTTCTCATAAATTTTCATTCCGTGTTCATCTGTTCCAGTATTGAAAAACACTTCATACCCACTGAGTTTTTTATAGCGTGCCAGCGTATCTGCACGAATAATCTCCATAGCAAAACCAATATGTGGTGCTGCATTTGCATAAGGAAGCGTCGTGGTAATATATTGTTTTTTTCTCTGTTTTTCTGACATATCTTATATTTGATCAAATCTATTAAACATGATGATGCTCTCGATGAAACTCAATTTCGCGAATGAGTTCAAGTATAAATAAGGTAAGAGGAATTGCAATAATAAGACCCAAAAAACCAAAAAGTTTTGCTCCAATGATGACAGCGAGAACCACAAGAATAGATGGAATTCCTGCTGTTTTTTTGAATACAAAAGGTTGGATGAGATAATCCAAAAATTGTTGGGTGAGTGTGTAAAAAATAATAACCGTTATAAACATACGAAAGCCACCATAAGAATAAGCAAGCATTAATGTAGGGAGAATTGCAATAAAAATTCCATATGGAACTAAACCAAAAAGTGCAGCAAGCAATGAAAGAAGAATAGCATAAGGTATCCCCATAAGAGAAAGCCCAATAGCAGTAATGATAAATAGAAGCATAGCAATAATTACCTGTCCTCGAAACCAACCTTCTATCTTTTCCTGAGTTTTTTTCCAAACACGTATTGAAGAAAGTTCATAGGCCTTAGGAAGAAAAATTTTAAGAACTTTTTCAATGGCGTGATCTTGAATACTCAAGTAGAAGGAAATAACAAAAATAATAACAAAATTTACAAGCCCACCAAAGAAAGATGAAAAAACAGAAAAGAAGTCTGAAAAAGAAAGATTCTTTATTTCAGCAAGTATACTCCCTTGCTCCCGAAACAATTGAGCCTTTTGTAACAAAAAATTAAAATCAAAATAACTCGCAAATTGTGGGTAGTGTTGTATAAAATTTGCAAGTTCTTTAATAAAAGCCGGAATAAAGAGAATGAGTACTCCAAAAAAGAGAGCAAAGAGCAAGAGATAAAAAATGAGTGCCCCCAAAACCCTAGGAATTCTATAATGAGCAAGCTTCTTAATTATTCCATTCACAAAAATGGAAATCGTTAAAGAAACCATAAAGAGCAACAAAAAATCCCTTATCGTCCATATTCCATAGAAAAGAAAACTAACCCCAAAGAGAGTAATGAGATTATAAGGGTCAATTTTTACCGTTAATGTTTGATCTTGTTTCATACCATTTTAAGTATAACATATAAATATCTTTTGTTCTCTTTTATGATAAAATAAAGCTTATGGAATACATAAAATTGCTAACATTACTCATGTCAATCGTTTTCTTTGCAAAGATTATTGCTAAGTTAACAAAAACCATAGATATCCTTTGGTATATTATACTAGGTCTTATTGGAACTCAATATCTGTTCCACATAAACCCACAACACTTAGAAAATTGGGCAAACTTAGGACTCGTTTTTATTATGTTCTATGCAGGATGGAGAGAGAGTCTCCCCCATTTTCTCAAAGAGATCTGGAAAAATAAATGGATAGCCATCATTGCAGCCATAGGACCTTTCCTTGGTGCCTTCTTTTCTTACACAATACTTGGTTTTGGAGAAAAAGAAGCGGTTGTTGCTGGTTTTGTTTTTACCTCAACAGCAGTTCCCTACGCTATCGCTCTCCTTACAAATTTAGGATTAGAAAAAACGCGAGCTGCTAAATCCGCACTTGCAACAGCAATGGCTGATAATTTTATTTCTATCTTTATCGCCGTTGGGGTACTCCCGGCTTACGCTATTTTTAAATCGGGACACGAGATACATGGATTATGGCAAATTTTATTGAGCGTAGGAGAACAAATAGCGCTCGTTGGTGGAGCATTTCTCATTTTTGCAATTCTTGGACTTCTCATTCTTCCAGATGCCCATAAACATATAGAAATGAATGTTCCACATATACTCCAGCGAGACGGTATCCTCGCACGGATAACTCAATTTCTCTATAAGATACGAAAAGCTCCTGGTTTCTACACTTTTTCTTCTCTTTTTTTTGGGGTAAGAATTGGGGTGCCAATGACCCTCCTTCTCCTCTTTGGCTTATCGTGGATGGCACATCGTATGGGGCTTCACCCAGCTATTGGTGCCTATCTCACCGGACTCATTCTCCATGTAGAAATGTATCATAGAGGAAAGATTGATCATTTTATCGAACAAAAAGTAGCTGTAAACCATGAAAATCTTTCTGTTTTTTTCTATTTTGCACAAGAATGGATTGGGCCTATTTTTTTCATCTATTTAGGAAGTCAGCTCGTTGCTGATTGGGCAAAAGCATGGAATGTCATTATTATGGCTATTATTGCAGGAATTATTATTTCATTTTTCCAATTTATCACAGCTTACTTTGCTTCAAAAAAAACCTCCAAGCTTCCCAAACATGAAGCTACACTCCTTGGTTTCAGTATGCTTCCAAGAGATGTTATCGCTTTTGTGGTTTTAGGAATTGCCGTAGATATTGGCTTAGTAGACAAAGAAGGTGATTTCATCATCATGACAGTACTTACAGTATTGGTTATGAATATTCTCAGTTCTCTGAGTATTACGTGGTATAAATCTATCTATCTTAAAATAGAAGATGCATATCAAAAAAAATTAGCAAAAGAGAAAAAGATAAAACGTATAAAAATTTAAAATCTCTTTTGTAAAAGAAAAAGGCGTGGGCTTCACCCGCGCCTTTTTCTTTCTCCTAAAAAAATTACCAAGCAAAATGTGCAAAGGCTTTGTTCGCTTCTGCCATTTTGTGAACATTTTCTTTTTTCTTTACTGCCTCTCCTTCATTGTTTGCAGCAAGCATTAATTCTTCGGCAAGAAAAACTTTCATCTCTTTTCCTTTTTTCTTTCTCGCAGCTTGTACAATCCATCGCATTGCAAGCTGTTTCTGCCGTGCAGGCCTCACCTCTACCGGAACTTGGTAGTTAGCTCCACCGACACGCCGTGAGCGAACTTCGGTAACGGGACCTGCGTTTTTTAACGCTGCTTCAAAAACTTCAATAGGTTCCTTATCACTAATTTTTTCCTTGATGATATCAAAAGCTCCATACACAATCTTTCGAGCGATCTCTTTTTTCCCATCAAGCATAACATAATTAATAAATCGAGCTAAATCAACTGAACCAAATTTATCTTCAGCGACAGGAACTCTTCTGTTTTTTACTGGTCTTCTCATATATAAATAATACTAATTTCAATGAATAATTTATTCCTTAGGCTTCTTGGCACCATATCGTGAACGAGATTTTTTTCTTCCTTCCACTCCTGTAGCATCAAGAACACCACGAACAATGGTATAACGCACTCCAATAAGGTCCTTCACACGACCTCCACGAAGAAGCACTACTGAGTGTTCTTGAAGAGAGTGACCCATACCTGGGATGTATGCAGTTACCTCCATTCCGTTCGTAAGTCGAACACGTGCAATTTTTCGTAACGCAGAGTTCGGCTTTTTTGGTGTAGTGGTTGTCACTTTCGTACATACCCCACGCTTGAAAGGAGAAGGATAGAATGTTGGCTTGTTTTTAAGCGCATTAAATCCCCTTCGCAATGCAACTGCCTTAGGTTTTCTTACGGGCTTCTTTCGCCCTTTTCTTACTAATTGATTAATTCTTGCCATATAAATAATTTTTCTCAAAAAATGTGTTTCTAAAGAAACACATGAGATGTTCAATACATTACTATAATTTAGTTAAATTGCAAGACATAGCAGAACAATAACTCAACAATAATAAATTGTTAACTTGTTTTTTCTGGAATCTTTTCTATTTTCATTGTTTTGAGAATCTTAAAGAATTCTTTGTGGAGTTCTTCGTAGTCTTTTTGAGTAGCTTCTCCGTCTAAGTTAGCTATTATTGAAAAATAATCGTAATAGTTTACTCTTTCTTGGTCTTTACTTAAGAGAGGCATTCTTGCGGTTATCCTTCCGTCTTTGAGCTTTTGAGAAACCCCCATACTTCTCTTTATTTCTTTTCCAAGATAAAGTTCTTTTCCTAAATATTTTCCTAAGTAAATATATTTATTTTTATCGAATGGATAAATAAATTCTTCTGGCTGTGGTGGCCAGAGTTCTGCTCCGGTGTCTCCTACGTCGTGTGGGGTGTCGTCGCCGTTGTTTTGTAGTTCATAACGAAAATCTATATAGATATCTTCATTATCTTTATGGTTTAATCGTATCCACCCTGTTTCTATCTCATTTTTTTTAATTCTTTTTCCTTTTAGTAATTTAAAATAATTTTTTGGATATTTTATTTTAACAATATATCCAGTATTTGCCATTTCTTGAGAAACCTCAACCCACTGATTTCTTTCATAGTATTGGTATCCTAAGTATCCTAAAAGGAAGATTGTTAT
>CAZCYC010000006.1:0-13956 GCA_964502915.1 uncultured Candidatus Saccharibacteria bacterium
AAATTATAAAAACGAATAAATTTTTCTCATGAGCAAAAATGAAATTGCTCTCAAATAAAGCATACAACTTCCTAAAAATAAAATCAACAAGCCATAAAGACCTATTGATTTTCTTTGAGATGTAAAAAAACTCTATGAAAAGTATGGTCCTCTATAAGATTTCCATCTTCATCTTGATCGGTATGATAAATATCGCAAAGACCAATTTTTGGAAGAAGGACATTCTCAAAAACAAGATGATATCCGGAATCAGGATGTGGAGCCCTTCGTTCCCAAATGAGATCATTAAAAAATGCAAGCTTATCTTCAAGTCCAAGACTCTTAAGAGCTTCTTTAACACTCTTTATATTAATATTTTTTTTAGTCTCAAAACCTTCCATACAAATTAGTATAACTTATTTAATCTCCAAGCACAATGTATTGAGAAGGAACTTCTCCGTTTCTCAAAAAAGAATCAATAATCTCAGAACTAATAGCATACATTTTTTCTACCGACTCTCGTGTGTAATAAGCAATATGAGGAGTGATGATAACATTCGGAAGATCCAAGAGTTCAGAAACTTCGGTAATGTTATCTTCATGTTCTACTACATCAAGCGCAACGTGAGAAAATTTTCCAGCTTTAATAGCTTCAACTAAATCAAAAGTTTGAATAATCCCACCACGTGAAGTATTGATGAGTACTACCCCATCTTTCATTTTTGCAATGCTCTCTTGGTTAATTAAATGCCGAGTAGAAGGAAGGAGCGGAAGATGGAGTGTAATAATATCAGATTCTCGATAAAGTTCATCGAGTGTTTCTAAATAGTGAAACCCATAATCTCTTGCAAGGTCTTCTCTTGGGTGTAAATCGTAAGCAATAACCCGCATAAGAAATCCTCGCGAAGCAATGCGAGCAACATGAGCGCCAATTTTACCTAAACCAATAATTCCTATAGTTTTTCCCTTAAGAGCCATTCCTCTTAAGCCATCTTCCTTAAAGATATGTTCAGCTGTTTTCTTCTCTCCTTCTAAAATTTTTCTTACCGACGAAAGGAGAAGGGCAAAAACATGTTCAGCAATAACATA
This sequence comes from uncultured Candidatus Saccharibacteria bacterium, assembly GCA_964502915.1. GTDB lineage: Bacteria > Patescibacteriota > Minisyncoccia > Phycocordibacterales > UBA1006 > UBA1006. The sequence continues at coordinate 1,069 of CAZCYC010000006.1, forward strand.
AGACCCATAGTCTGGAACATGACTAACGAGAATGTTATGTTCTCTGCAATAAGCTAAATCAATGTGATCATATCCTGTAGAACGAGTAATAATTAATTTAAGATTTTTAAGAGAAGATAAATTTTTTGCAGAAAGATCAGAGTGCACCATGACACAAAGAATTTCTGCATCTTTTACTTTTTCTTTATTTTTCTCTGAAAAAACATCAGAAGAAATAATAGCTTCTGGATATTTTTTTCGTACAAATTCTCTCTCATCGTCTTTAACCTCAAAAAAGTACATTTTTCTTTTCATGAATAGATGATATAACAAAAAAACTCTTTCTCCAAGAGAAAAAGTTTTTAATAATTTTAGTAATTTAGTAATAAAGTTTTACGAGATCATTCAATGCTCTTCTTGATTTTTTAAGAAACTGATCAGGATCATTATGCTTACGATAACCGAGAACCCCAACTACTGTTGCGTGTAAATTTTCTTTATCCAAACCGAGTATCTGGTTATAAGCCTCATGATCAATAACTTCCATAGGGCACATATCAATTTTCATATCCGCTGCAGCAAGTATGAGAGTTGCAAGCGCTACATAAGATTGTTTCTGAGACCATTGTTTAAGCTCTTCTGGAGATTTTGCTCTAATAAGTTTTATACTCAAATCTTCTAAATCTTTGAGTGAACCTGGCTCCAAAGCACGAATTTCTTCTGTCATACGAATAGTTTCTTTTATATACTCATCTGAAACTTCATTCATACTAGCAAAAACAATGAGATGTGAAGCATTTGCAACATCAATGCCGTGAAAGGAATATTTTGCAAGCTCTTTTTTGAGATCATGATTCTTAATAACAAGAAATTTATAAGGCTGAAGCCCAAGCGCCGAAGCTGAAAGTCGCGTAGCTTCAAGTAATTGTGTGATATCTTCTTCTGGGATAATTTTCCCTGCTTCGAAATGTTTTGTGGCATAACGCCATTTTAGTTTATGGATAATTGTCATGCTAATATAATAAATCTATTAAAACTTAATAAATAAAATAAAAAATTTCTAAGAACATTTTGAGTTTACTCCTAAAAAGCCAGAGGGGCAAGAAATAAATATTGCGATTTTTTTATAAAATGATAGAATTGCTCGTGTATTTTTAAATACAAGATTTCATGCCAGATCGTCTAATGGTAGGACAGCGGGTTTTGGTCCCGTCAATCTAGGTTCGAATCCTAGTCTGGCAGCAAAAAACAGCAGTTAAAGTTAACTGCTGTTTTTTATTAAATATCTAAATCAGAAGCAAGTAGTGCATTGTTTTGGATAAAAGTTTTCCTCGGAGTTACATCACTCCCCATGAGAATCTCAAAAATTTTATCTGCTTCCACTGCATCATCAATACTCACTTGTTTTAAAGTTCGTGTTTCTGGGTTCATAGAAGTCTCCCATAATTCTTCAGCATTCATTTCTCCAAGCCCCTTATAACGCTGAACATGAATTCCAGATGATTTTTTTTCCTCTTCTTCTTTAAGATTTACACCAAATTTATGCAAAATACGATCACGCTCATCATTAGAGTAAGCATAAAAAACTTCTTTCCCTTTCTTAATTTTATAAAGTGGTGGTTGAGCTACATAAATATAACCACGCTCAATAAATTCTCTAAAATACCTAAAGAAGAGTGTCATTAACAGAATACGGATATGAGCCCCATCAACATCAGCATCTGTTGCAATGATAATTTTATGATAACGTGCTTTATCAATGTTAAAAGTTTCCCCAATTGAAGTTCCAAAAGCTATAACCATTGATTTAATTTCATTATTAGTCAGCATGCGATCAAGCCTCACTCGTTCCACATTCAAAGGTTTTCCTCTAAGAGGAAGAATAGCTTGCGTTCTCCTGTCTCTCCCCTGTTTTGCTGTTCCTCCAGCAGAATCTCCCTCAACAATAAAGAGCTCAGCTTCTTCTGCATTCTTTGTTTGACAATCCGTTAACTTCCCTGGAAGTGTGAATCCTTCAAGTGCCCCCTTGCGTAAAATAGAATCTTTCGCGGCCTTTGCTGCTTTTCTCGCCTTAAGAGCTAACGCAGCTTTCTTGAGAATAGCTTTTGCATCATCTGGGTTTTCCTCAAGAAAATAACTGAAACTTTCTCCAAAAACAGACTCTACAGCCCCACGAGCTTCAGGAGAACCGAGTTTATCTTTCGTTTGCCCCTCAAATTGAATCTCTTTCATCTTCACAGAAATTACTGCGGTAATTCCTTCAAGCACATCATCTCCTGTAAGAGAACCATCTTTTTCAGAAAGCACTTTGTTCTTCTTATTGTAGGCATTAAGCAAACGCGTAAGCGATGTTTTAAAACCTGTCACATGCATTCCTCCTCCCGGCGTTGAGATATTATTAGCAAAAGGAATAATTCTTGGGCTAATATCATCAATATATTGCAAAGCAATTTCTACTTGTATACCATCTTCTGTTTCCTTTTCAACATGAAAGATATGTTTGTGAATAGGCTTCTGATTTTGATTGAAGTGACGAATCATAGAAACGATTCCTCCTTCAAAATAGAAGCTCATCGAAGGAAGTTGTAAATCAAGATCATCAAGATAAAAGCTATTCATTAAATCAATCTCTCCTTCATAATTCCGAGCATCGATGAGTTCTACCCGTAATTTCTTCACTAAATATGCTTGCTGCTGGTAATGCTTAAGCATCCTCTCCCAATTAAACTTTATTTCCGAAAAAATACTCGGGTCTGGTTGAAAAGTGATGATTGTCCCGCGTTTATCCGATTTTCCAACTTTTTTCACTGCTTTCTTAGCTTTTCCTAACTCATATTCTTGAAGATATTTATATCCATCTCGGTGTACCTCTGCACGCATATAAGTGGAAAGAGCATTCACTACCGAAGCTCCAACTCCATGTAAACCACCAGAAAATTTATAAGACTCATTATCAAATTTTCCTCCCGCATGAAGCGTCGTCATAATTACCTCAAGGGCTGATTTCCCTGTTTTTGGATGCTTTCCCACAGGGATACCCCGTCCATTATCTGCTACACGAACCTGATGGTTTGGAAGTAAAGTAATCTCAATGCGATCACAATAACCAGCCATAGCTTCGTCTCGAGAGTTATCAAAAATTTCACGAACGAGATGGTGTAAACCATCTGGTCCAGTAGAACCAATATACATTCCAGGACGTTTTCTTACTGGTTCAAGACCCTCAAGCACTGAGATATCCGCTGCGCTATAATTTTCTTTCCCTTGTTTTTTAATCTTTTCTTCTGACATAGAATTGTAAATGTTACCTTATAAGTATAGCAAAAAAATAAGCTTTTTTAAAATTTTTTAGCAAAACAAAAGAGTATTTTTGTGGTAAAATATCTAGCATGCAGAGTAAAAAATCTGTACAAATAGAAAAAACTTGGAAAGAAAAACTTCATCATTTCTTTCTGAGTCCAGAATGGGAACTTATTGCTCAAAATGTGCGGCGAGCCTACCAAGAAAAAGTAGTATATCCAAAACCTCAAAATATTTTTAGAGCCTTTGAACTCACTCCTTTCAATCAAGTAAAAGTTGTTATCTTAGGACAAGACCCATACCACCAACCAGGGCAAGCCCATGGACTCTGTTTTTCGGTCCCTGATGGTGTAAGTCCTCCCCCATCACTACAAAATATCTATAAAGAAATAAGTTCCGATTTAGGAATAAAAAAAGATTTTTCTCAAGGAAATTTAGAAAATTGGGCAAAACAGGGAGTTTTTCTCTTAAATACTATCTTGAGTGTAGAAAAAAATAAAGCTGGAAGCCATGCGATATTTGGCTGGGAAAAATTTACCGATGAGGTAATCCGTATCTTGTCAAGAGAAAAGGAGGGAATCGTTTTTATGCTCTGGGGAAATTATGCAAGATCAAAGAAAAAACTCATTGATGATAAAAAACATCTCATTTTAGAAGCAAGCCACCCTTCCCCACTCTCAGCACATAGAGGATTTTTTGGTTCTCATCATTTTTCTCAAGCCAATACTTATCTTAAAAAGCAAGGAAAAGAAGAAATTCAATGGTAAAAAAATATGCAAAATAAAAAATGATGAGTTTTTATTCTCATCATTTTTTATTTTGCATATTGCGTAGCATCTTCAAGACGAAGTGATAACATACGTGAAGAATCATCACTTCCTAGAGTAATACCAAAGAGCGTGTGTGCTCTACTCATTGTCTCTCGATTATGCGTTACTAAAATGAGCTGAGAATATTGAGAAAGTGCCTCTACCATATCTCCATATTTTTTTGAATTTGCTTCATCAAGGGCAGCATCTGTTTCATCTAAAATAAGAAATGGAGGAGGGTTTACTTGTGAAAGTGCAAAGAGTAATGCAATAGAGGTAAGCGATCGCTCCCCCCCAGAAAGCATATCAAGATCACTCACTTTTTTTCTCGGAAGGGCAACCTTAATATCTAATCCAAATTCTTTTTCTTCTTCCTCGTCATCAAAGAAAGTTCCTTGGTTCTCCTCAGTTCTCTTTTTTCTCCTTTTTTGAATAACAACTTCTTCTAATCGAGCTTCGCCACCACCAAACATCAACTGGAAAAAGCGCCGAAACTCAAGATTTATCTTTTGAATACCCTTACGAAAACGCTCACTCAAATCATCCTTTAATTCTTCAATAAGCTTCGTAAGCGAAAGAATCGTTTGTTCTGTATCCTCAATTTCTCTCTGCAAAAAATTATCTCGTTTGAGTACCTCTTCATATTCTCTTATAATATCTTCACCTGAACTTGTACCCATATCTTCTAAACGGATTTTTAGCCGTTCAATCTTACGAAAATGCTCATCTTGTCCTTCCTCAAAGATATGTTCATCTTCAAGCAAAATATGATCATAGAAAATTTTTTTACCCAACAGATTTTCAGCTTCCTCTAAAGCCATTTTTTTGAAATTTTGCCGTCGCTCTAACGCTGATTTACTCTCAGAAAGAAAAGTCTTTTCTCTCTCTAATTCTTTTTGCTCAGCAAGTAACTCATAATATCTTCTCTGTGCTTCATTTCGCTCTTTTTCCTTCTCTTCTAAAGCGAAACGCAGATGAATGAGTTTTCCTTGTATTTCGTTTTCCTCTTCTTTAAGCTCATCTAAATTACGATCGATGCGAGCTTTCTCTTCTTCAAGCTGAATTATTTTTTGGCTATTGTCTTTTATCTCCTTCTTTCCACCCCTTCTACTCTCCAAAAAAGACTGGAAGGAAAGCTTCACTTCACGAATAACTTGCTCAAGACCAAGGGAAGCAAAATTTTCTAACAAGTGAATAATTTTAGAAAAAAGTGTTTCGAGTTCACTCTTCTTTAGTCTTAGTTCGAAATCTCCTATTTCTCTTGTTTCTTTTCCTTCTGATTCTCTTAAGAGACTCAACATTCCCTCAATATTTCCCAGCTGATGTAAAAGTTTTGATTTCTTTTTATGTAATTCTTCTCTCTTTTTTTCTTCTGCTAAAATTAAGGATGATTCAGGAAATTCTTTCTTCTCCTGCATATCTTTATACCTTGAAAGTTTTTCTGTGAGCTGAGTTTCTTTTTCCTCCAATTTATTGCTTTGCTCTTCTATCTTTTTTTTCTTTTTTCTAATAAGAAAATCTTCACGAGAAAAATAATTTTGATATTCCTCATAGAGTTCTTCACGAAGCAATTTAGATTTTTCTATCTTATCAACTTGTTTTTTGAGAAATTTCAAATGTGGCGCAAGCTCTCTTCTCAAAAGTTGAGATTCCCGAATATTTTCTTTTGCTTTTTCTAACCTCTTGAGAGATTCTTTAATGCGGTATTGAAAAACTTTTAATCCAAGTGCTTCTTCTATAAGTAATCTCCGCTCTTTTGCATTTGCGTTGAGATAACGGTCTGCTTCTCCTTGTGAGATGATATGGTGCCCTGATGCACCAATATGAATAGAAGCGATGAGTTCGTGAATATCTCTCATTCTCACCTCGTGCCCGTTGATGAGATATTTTTGAGACCCATCAGAAAAAACTTCTCGGCGGATAGCTACCTCATCAAAATCAATATTAATTTTTTCGTTATTTTGCTGATGTAAATGAAAAACTCGGTCTCTATTATCAAAAACAATCTCAACTGAAGCTCGAGACATCTTCGCTAATTTTCTTGAACCCTTGAAAATGAGATCAGAGCCTGTTTTCCCACGCATTGACTTTACTGATTGTTCTCCGAGAACAAAACGAATAGCTTCAACAACGTTTGATTTTCCTGATCCGTTTGGTCCAACAATAGCAATAATGGGAACATCAAAAATAAATTTTGTTTTCTTTGCAAAAGATTTAAAACCTTGCAACTCCAAACTTTTTAAATACATAAGAAATTATATTTTATTATAACAAAAAATAAAATTATGTGTTCTTCATAAAGGAGAAATTTCAGTTAGAATTCAAAATAAAATATAGTCAAGAGTGTCTTTTCTAAAAAAATAAGTATAGTAGAAAATAACCAAATACATTATCAGCGGTTTTTGTGTAACCCTCACCTTCATAAAGAAAAAGCTATGGGAAAACAAGGTGAGAACATAAAAACAATATTTGGCAACAAAAACCGCGTTGAAAAACGCGGAATTTTTATAAAAAAAATATGACAAGAGAAGATAAAAACACAAAATTTGCTCATCTCTTAAAACAAGATGAACAAAAAGAACTTGAGCTAGAACAGATTATCGAAGGAAAAGTTATTAGTATTCAAGGAACCCAAGTTTTCGTAGATCTCAGCCCTTATGGAACAGGAATTATTTATGGGCGAGAATATCTTGCTGCGCGAGACCTCATTAAAGATATCAACGCTGGAGACAGTATCAAAGCAAAAGTAATTGAACTCGAAAATGAAGATGGATATATTGAACTTTCACTTCGAGAAGCAAAAAAAGCTCTTACATGGGAAGAAGCAGAATCACTCATGAGAAGTGGAGAAACTCTTGAACTTATTGTAAAGGAAGCAAATAAGGGTGGACTCATGCTTGAATGGAATGGCGTGACGGGGTTTCTCCCTGCATCCCAACTCAATGAGGAACATTATCCAAAACTCGAAGGTGGGAAAGAAAGTATTGTAGAACAACTTAGCAAACTAATCGGGCAAAAACTTTCTGTAAATATTCTTTCAGTAAACCCAAAAGAAGGGAAGCTTATTTTTTCTGAAAAAGGAAAACGTGCAAACACAAAAACAAAAAATATTCCTAATAAATATCAAGTAGGAGAAGTTTATGATTGTGAAGTAACAGGAATTGTTGATTTTGGAGTATTTCTCAAGCTTGAAGATGGTGTAGAGGGGCTCGCTCATATCTCTGAACTCACTTGGTCACTCGTAGAAAATCCAAGAGCTCTCTATAAAAAAGGAGATAAGGTAAAAGCAAAAATTATCGATATTGATAAAGGAAAAGTTTCCTTTTCTATCAAAGCATTAAGTAAAAACCCATGGGAAGGACTTGAAAACAAATATAAAGTGGGAGATATTGTAACAGGTGTTGTTATTAAGCATAACAAGCATGGTGCACTCGTATCTATTGAACAAGGAGTTGCTGGTTTGGTACATATTTCGGAATTTTCTTCAGAAAAAGATCTCAAATCAAAACTTGCTCTTGGACAATCTTATACTTTTGAAATTACAAACTTCAATCCAAAAGAGCAAAAACTTACCCTCTCTTATAAAGAGAAAAACCCTAAAGAAAAATAAAAAAAAATAGTTTTTTAAAAAAAATCTTGGTAACAATTACCAAGTTTTTTTTATCCAGATTTATGCATCCAATACATAAGATAGAGTATGAGAACAATGATGATAAAAGTAATGAGCGTTATTTTGAAAGACATAGTTTTTAAAAATTAATCTCTTAACCAAGACTCATAAATAAGTGCATTTTTTGCGGCATCCTGTTGAGCTTTTTGCTTACTCTTCCCTGTTCCCTCTGCAATTTTTTTATCCCCAAAATAAATAGCAACAACAAACTTTTTATCATGATCTGGACCAGTTGCAGAGAGAAGCTCGTAGTGAGGAGTTTCATTATATATTTCCTGAGCTTTTTCTTGCACATAAGATTTATAATCTCTCCAAGAACCAGAACGAACAATATCATCAATTTTTTTTAACAAAACTTCAGAGATAATCCTCTTTGCAATCTCATAACCCTGATCTAAATACACTGCACCAATGAAAGCTTCAAAAGTATTTGCAAGAATATAATCTCTCGCCTTCCCTTCATCTTTTTCCTCCCCTTTAGAAAGTTTCAGTAAATCATTCATCCCCATCTCTCGTGCAGCAGCAGAAATAGATTCTGTTCTTACAAGAGCAGAACGGTATGCTGTAAGTATCCCTTCTTTTGTGTCAGGATAATGATCAAAGAGGAATTTTGTTACGATTAATTCCAAAACGGCATCCCCAAGAAATTCCAAGCGTTCATTGTGTTGAATACCTAAATTTTTATTTTCATTGATATATGATCTATGGGTAAAAGCTTGCTCTAATAATTTCTTATCATGGAAAGAAAGCCCAAATTTTTTTTCAAATTCTTCATATTTATTCATAAGCAATATTTTTATTCTTCTTTCTTTTCTCTTTTAAGAATACGCGGAATGGCTTGAATAAGCATACGCGCAACATCTTCATAAATATGTAAATCAGATATTTCATCAAGTGAAAACCACGCTACATCATCAAGTCCACCACGCTCTTTTTTTAATTGAGGTTTCGTATAATCAGATTTTCCGAGAAAATAACTTACTTGTTTCCTCACCGGCCCTCTTTCTGGAGGATAAGCAATATATTCCCCTTCTCCTAATTTTTCCAAAATTTCAATATCCCAATTGGTCTCCTCTTTAATTGCTCGTCTCGTTCCTTCCTCAACGCTCTCTCCTTCCTGAATGCTCCCTTTGGAAAGAGTCCAATATCCAAAAACATCATGAACCATACCAATTCTTATTACACCATTTTTATCGATGGAATATACTACTGCAGATCCTTTCTTGTCAATTTCCATTTCTTCCAAAGGAATATCTTTTTTCTGAAAATCTAAACTCCCTTCTGGTTCACCTAATTCTCGATACACAGCACCCAATACCCCATTCACAAATGCATAAGATTTATCTCCACCAAATTGCTTTGCAAGTTCAACTGCCTCATTAATCACTACTTTTGATGGAGCAACTTGTTTATCTCCATAGAGAAGTTCATAAACAGCAAGACGAAGAATATTTCTGTCCACAATAGACATTTTCTTAAGATTCCAAGTCTCAGACGCCTTTTCAATAATCTTATCAATGAGTTCTCTTCTTTCAAGAAGTGCGAGTAAAAAATCAAGAATTTCTTCTTTATTTTCTATCTTCTTCCCAAGAAATACCTCTGCAGCATAATCTAAACTTTGTTCAAGCGTATGCCCTGAAAACTTTCTCATATCTTGCTCAAAGAGTATTTGAAGAATGAGTAATCTGTTAAGGTGCTTATTTAACATGTTTCTTATTATAACTCATTTTTTCTAAAAAGAAAAAGACTCATTCATTATGAAGAAGTCTTTTTCTTTGCTTTCTTTACAAGCTTTTTAGTAAGATCTACAACTTGCCTTCCTTTGTACATTCCCGTTTCAGGATCCATTCTATGTCTCAAGGAAAAATTCTGTGATTCTCTATCTTTCGTGAGTGCTTGTGCCTTTAAAGCATGATGAGATCGCCTATTCTTGGTATGCGATCGTGTATGTCTCATTCGAATAACCATAATGCTTCCAGTATACGGATATTCTTTATTTTCGCAAGTTTTTCCAAGCCCTAGTTAGCAATAAATATAAAACATAAAAATTAAGAAACTTAATCTTTTATCCAAGTTTTTCGATGAATATCGCATGGTCCATATTTCTTAATCTGCTCACGATGAAATGCTGTCCCATAGCCCTTATGTTTTTCAAAAGCATAATTTGGATATTTTTTTGCATAATTTATCATTTTTCTATCACGATAAACTTTTGCATATACAGAAGCTGCAGAAATATAAAGGTTCTTTTCGTCCCCTCTGATAAGAGTTTCCTGATGCTCTTCCTCTTCAAGATAAAGAGACCCATCAAGAAAATAAAATATTCTTTCTTTCGGATATTTTTTTCTTATTTTTTTTAGCAAGTCTCTTAAAGCTTTTTTCAACGAAGTTGATAATCCTTCACAATCTATTTCTTTGGCAGAAATGCTTGAAATAAAAATATCGAGAAAAGCTCGTTTCTTTAATTCATACATTTTTTGGAAAAAATCACTTCTTTTTTGAGGAGAAAGTTTTTTTGAATCGCGTATTCCTACCAAGCTTGAAAAAACAAATTCCTCATGCTCTTTTTTTACAAGAAAAGCAGAAACGACAAGTGGGCCAGCAAGAGGACCTCTCCCTACTTCATCAATTCCTACAAAAATATCATATCTTTTTTTCATAGTTCTTCGTTTCATAATCTTCTCTTACACGCTCCGGGAGCCCAAAGTCCACGCATCTCTTTTTTTGCTTCTCTTTCTGCATTTTGAAATATCTTTTGATATTGATATGGGTTATCCTTGCGGTACGTATATTCATATGCATAACCGTCTCTTATCATTTTTTCTGCTAAATTGGTACCGTCTAAAAAAATGTAACCGAGTAAACGCCCAAAACGATCTCTCTTACCTTGGCTTAGATCAGCTTGGAAAAGGGCTTCATTTCCTTTTTTATGAACGAGTGCACTCATGTGACGACTCGCTTCTTTTCCAAAACATTCTACAGGATTCTTTGGCTTCACTGACTCTGGAGCATCCATACCAATAAGGCGTAAACGTTCTCGTATTCCATCCTTCTTAATAATGAGCGTATCTCCGTCAACCACACGTAATAATTCAACCTTCTCTCTTTTTTCTTTTTCTTTATGTTTAAAATTGTCTTCTTGTGTTATTTCTTGATTTTGAAAAAAATTATCTCTTGATAATACAAAAACTTTTTTCTGTAAAGGAAAATCTCGTTGAGAAAAAATACTTAATAATAAAACAAATATAATTTTAAAAATAAACATAAAATGTATTATACTTCCTAGCTAAAAGAAACAAAATTTTCCCAACTAAAAAGACAAGCAAAGAGCTCGTCTTTTTAAAAGAAAAACCCATCTTTAAGTTCTTGCCTTAATAATTTCATCTGCAACATTCTTAGGGACAACATCATATCGGAGAAATTCCATGGTAAAGTTTCCTCTTCCTGAAGTCATAGATCGAAGATTTCCAATATAACCAAACATTTCGGAAAGTGGCACAATAGCCCGAATTGCCTGTACAAAACCGCGATCATCCACTCCTTCGATAATTCCACGCTTAGAAGAAAGATCACCTGTTACATCTCCAATATATTCTTCCGGAACAACAACTTCAACCTTCATCATTGGTTCAAGGAGAACAGGATTTGCCCGTTTTGCAGCATCTTGAAATGCTTTAGAAGAAGCAACCTTAAAGGCAATTTCAGAAGAATCCACTTCGTGGTAAGTTCCATCATAGAGTTCAACAGAAATATTATTCATTGGATAACCAGCAAGGATACCTCGTTGCATAGCTTCCTTAAATCCTTTCTTACATGCAGGAATATACTCTTGTGGAATAACTCCTCCCTTAATATTATTAATAAATTCAAATCCATCCTCATCACGGCTTACATTCTTAGGAAGCTCAGCTCCCTCAGGGAGCTCCTCGAGAGGTTTAATTCTAATTTTAACGTGCCCATATTGTCCACGACCACCAGATTGTTTGATGTATTTTTCTTCTGCTTCTGCTTCTCCTTGAATTGTTTCGCGATAAGCTACCTGCGGTCGTCCAATATTTGCCTCTACTCCAAATTCTCGCTTCATTCTATCTACGATAATATCAAGGTGAAGCTCTCCCATACCAGAAATTACCGTATCGAGTGTTTCTGGATCAGTAGAAACCTTAAAGGTAGGATCTTCTGCAGAAAGACGAGAAAGTGCAATTCCCATTTTCTCTTGGTCTGCTTTTGTTTTAGGTTCAATTTTTAATGATACTACAGGATCTGGAAACTCAATTTCATCAAGTATAATAGGTTGTTCTAAATCACAAAGAGTATCAGAAGTTTGAACATCCTTAAGCCCAACTGCAGCAGCAATCTCTCCAGCGAAAACCTTTTTTACATCTTCTCGCTCATTCGCATGCATACGCACAATACGACCGATCCTCTCTTTATTTCCAGTTCTTGGATTAAATACATAAGATCCCGCTTCCAAGGTTCCTGAGTATACACGGAAGAAAGTAATATTTCCTACAAAAGGATCAATAGCAAGTTTGAACGCAAGAGCTGCAAAAGGTTCATCATCTGATGCTTTTCGCTCAATAAGTTCTCCTGTTTTAGGGTCCTTCCCTTTCACTGGCGGAATATCAATCGGAGCTGGCATATAATCAACAACCGCATCGAGCATTAATTGCACTCCAATATTCTTAAATGCAGAACCTCCAAGAACGGGCACAATATTATTTGCAATAGTTTGCTTACGTAGTTCTTTTTTAAGTTCTTCTACAGGAATATCTTCTCCCTCAAAATAACGATTCATGAGTTCTTCGTTATGTTCAACAATTTTTTCTACGAGAACATTTCTTTTCTCTTCGGCTTTAGCTCGATATGCATCAGGGATATCAGAAATAACGATTTCATTTCCCATATTCCCCTCAAAGCGATAAGCCTTCATATTGAGCAAATCAATAACCCCCTCGAGAGAAGACTCTTCCCCAATAGGAATTTGCATCATTACTGCATTCTTTGTAAGACGTTCAGTAATGGAATTAAAAGCCTTATCAAAATCAGCTCCAACTTTATCAAGTTTATTGATAAAACACATTCTTGGAACTCCATATTTATCAGCCTGTCTCCAAACTGTTTCTGATT
>CAZCYC010000007.1:0-11114 GCA_964502915.1 uncultured Candidatus Saccharibacteria bacterium
TCCCCTCCCGGGGTTCTTTTCACCTTTCCCTCACGGTACTTGTTCACTATCGGTCTGTAGAGATATTTAGCCTTACCAGTTAGTTCTGGCAGATTCCCGCAAGCTATTCGTGTCTTACGGTACTCAGGAATAGTGACAAGAGAGATAGATACATTTCGTCTACGGGATTAGCACCCTCTATGATTCCGCATTCAATCGGATTCGACTATATATCTATTTTGTAACTCTCCTCGTGAAGACGTCACTACCCTACAACCCCATCATAAAACATAAAGAATTATGATGGTTTGGGCTCCTTCCGTTTCGCTCGCCGCTACTAAGGAAATAACTTTTGTTCTCTTTTCCTAGAGGTACTGAGATGTTTCACTTCCCTCCGTTCGCTCTTTGGATCCTTGTCCAAAGTTTCTGGTCTTGACCAGAAAGGTTTCCCCATTCGGAAATCCCCGGATCATAGCTCGATTATCAGCTTCCCGAGGCTTATCGCAGATTGTCCACGTCCTTCATCGCTCTCTACAGCCAAGGCATCCACCTTGTGCCCTTAGATTCCTATTAGGAAATCTAAATAAGAAATTCTTACATTTCTACTCTATTCTCTCCTCAAAACGAATAGAGATTTTGTAACCGCATTATTAAAATTTTTGAGTATTTCTAAAAAAATAGAAATGCTCGGTTTTAAAAATGCTCCTGAGTCTTCATTTGTTAATGTACTATCGTTTTTTATGAAAAGCAAGACATAATAAAAAGCCACCACGCGGCAGCCTTTCGTCAGATCTCGCGAAAGATTGACTTGGGCTACCGCCAAAAAAAGCTATTTCTATCTAAACTTTTCATGCTCTTGATTATACTCAAAGAAAAAAAAAGTCAAATTATTTTTTCTTTAAGGAAAATCTTTTTTCTTTGTCATCTCTATTAAACAGAGAGACAGCTCATTATAATAAAAATTATGAAACGAAATGCAAGAAATTATTTTAAAAAATAAAAAAAATCTGTTTATATACTGTGCATAAGTAGATAAATTTAAAAGAAAAAACACAGAAAACTGTGTTTTTTCAATATAGATTGAAAAATCTAATATTATTTATTCATTGAATCATAAAACTTTTCTAAAAGTTTTGCAGCTGCGTCACGCCCGCCGAGTCCAAAAGCAAGACCACCAGCGAGAGCGAACATAGCAACAACTCCGATGAAAAGAATATTGATAAATTGAGACTTAAGTCCAATGATATCAAGAGCAATAAGAGCAGTAAATACAATAATTACAACTCGAGCTAGATTTGAAAGGAAAGTTGCTGATTTTACACGCAATACCTTTGTAGATCCTTGAATGAGCTTCTTGGTAAAATTAGCAAGCACAACTCCTGCAATGAGCACAAAAATTGCGATAATCACTTGTGGAATATAAGCAATAATTCCAAGGAGCAGGAGCTTTGTTGTTTGCAAACCAAGAACATCAAGTGCAACTACAAGAAAACCAATAGCAACAAACCATTTCACGAGAAAAGCAATTGCTTTTGTAAGGCTAAGCTTGTATCCAGCCTTTTCAAAAGCTCCAGCCATCGGTTTTACCAATTCATCAAGCTTAAGAGATTTTCCTATCTTGATGAGAGCCTTATAAATAATTTTTGCAATAATCCATCCTATAACAAAGACAATAATTGCAACAATGAGCTTTGGAAGCACAGCAATAATACCATTCCAAAGACTTATAAATGGATTAAAAAACATTTCTTTTGTAAACATAATTTTCTACTAAAGATCGTATGTAGAAAAGATAGGCCCTTAAGATACCTACCTTAAATCCATACGATCTGTATATAGAGTAACACAAAAAAAGAAAAAAATTGATTTACAGTTTATATAATTTCTATCTTAGCTAAAAGCACCTCTTTCTTATGATCAAAAATATCACGGATAAGTTTATCGTGCATCTCAAGACGATACATAAATTCATCTACTGAAAATAGGGTATAACGTATTTCCTTACCAATTTCTGATTCTAGTTGTTCTATATACTGAATAAGTTTTTCTCGCTTCATACTCTTCCCAACAATGAGAAGATCGATTTCTCGATCTTCATCTTTAACAAAAAAACCTGAAAGGACAACAAGCTTTAAATCTGCAAATTTTCTCAGAGATTTGAGAAAAGATTTTTTATCAAGAAGATTTTGATGGATGAGAATATCAGCAAATCCTTGTATAAAAGGAAAGTTCTGTTTAAGTGACCATCGATTCTCTGTTCTCTTCCCCTTTTTTTGCTTCTTTTCTTTCAAGAAAGAAGCCTTTACAAGCAATTTCAATTCCTTTCTTAAATCTTCTTTCTTAATACGAGCATGTGCATAAATTTCAGAAAAAGAAAAAGAGTCCTTAGGGTGGAAAAGAAAAAAGCGCATAAGTTTTACCCTATGTATATTGCCAAAAATTTTTACTAAACTATCCATATAGGATTAGTATATAAAGAAATAAAAAAATATCCAATAAAAAAACGGAAAAATCATTGTTTTTCAAAAAGAAAAAAGATATAATTATCTCCATGTTAGAAAAACTCATTCAAAATAAAATAAAAACACTCCCAAAGAATATTCAATATGCTCTGGCTCATTTCCCTTGGCATGAAGCCATTAGTAACATAGCAAAAAAATATCAATTACAAATTGATGAAGAGGATATCCTCCTTCGTGAAGTGCTCTTAGTTTTGGTAGGCTTAGAGGATGCAGAAAAAATATATGAAAATATACTAAAACACCTCTCTCTTGATGAAAAAACCGCAGGAAATCTCATTGCAGAACTCAATCAAAAAGTTTTCATTCCACTCCAAAGATTTGCGTTTCAAAAAGAAGCATTTCAAGAAGAAAAAACAGATTTCTCTGAAAATGACTCTTCAATAAAAAAAGAAAAACTTTTCTCTGCCCTTGAAGATGAAGGGATACAACTTGTTGAGGAAGAAGAACACGAAAAACCAAAAACCTCATTACAAGCACTTGCTGATCAACTTTTTGGCAAGAAAAAAATAAACGAAGAAGAAAATAAAGAAGCAAAGCGAGAAGAAAACAAAGAAGAAGAAATTTTAGAAGATGGAGATAAAAAAGAATCAAGAGACGAAGAAAAAGAAAAATATCACGAAAAAATTCTCTTTGAAGACCTAAAAGGAATCTACGAACATCGTAATCCTGCTTACCAAAATAAAATCATAGAAAAAAAAGAGAAGAGCACTCCTATTGAAAATAAACTCAATAAAGAAATTCATCTTGGTTTAGAAAAAAATCACAACTATTCGCCCACAAAAAAAGAAGAAATTTTAGAAAATGGAGATTTTCTCAAACATATTGGTGCTGTATAAAAAATAAAAAGATGCTAACAAGCATCTTTTATATTACAAAGAACATTTGCAATAAAACTTTTGTCATTTTTAATGATGATTCCATCTCCTAAGAGATAAATACGTGCAAGAATAGCAAAGAAGATAATACCTAAAAACAAAAGAGACATACGAAATGAATTACTCCGAAACATATACTTATTATAACAAATAAATAAAAACAAACAAAAAAAACGCAATAAAACTGCGTTTTTTATTAACTATTTGAGTTCTACCTTTCCTCCTGCTTCTTCGATTTTTGCTTTCATTTCTTCAGCCTCTTCTTTCTTTACAGCTTCTTTCAAAGTAGCAGGTGCTGATTCAACTAACTCTTTTGCATCTTTTAATCCAAGTCCAAGAAGTTCCTTTACAACTTTCATAACTGGAATTTTAGCTCCGCCATCTGAAGCAAGGATAACATCAAATTCTGATTTTTCTTCCGCTCCACCAGCAGCCCCAGCCGCAGGTCCAGCAGCTGCAACTGCAGTAGCAGAAACACCCCATTTTTTCTCAATCACCTTAACAAGCTCATTGAGTTCTAAAACTGACATCTTCTCTACAGCATCAATAATATCTGCAAACTTTGCAGGAACCTCAACTTCTTCTTTTTCTTCAGCTTCTTCAGCAGGAGCTTCAGAATTTTCCGTATTCTCTTCTTGCTTTTTCTCCTTTAGTTCTTCAACAGGAGTTTCTGTAGTTTCCTCAACTACATCGTTTTTTGTATTTTCGTCTGACATAATAATATAAATAAGTTAAATAATTAATTTAGGTAAATAATAAAATGAATAATCTAAGATTTTTTCTCTGCCACTTGTCCAAGTGCCACTGCAAAACGTTGGAGGGGAGAATTGATGATATTTGCAAACATCCCTTTGAGGGTTTCCATTCCAGGAATAGTTGCAATCTCCATCATCTCTGCTTGATTCTTGAATTTTCCTTCAAAAATTCCTCCTAAAATACTCACGGTTTCGTTATGAGTTTTTCCAAACTCAAATACTTCTCTCGCTGGAGCCATTTGGTCTTCACCAAAAGCAATCGCCACCATACCATCTCCTAAATCAGGAGCTGTTCCTTCCGCCTGAGCGGCATCCATGGCTCGTTTCAAGAGTGTTTTCTTCGCAACCATATAATTTGCATCATTCTGTTTGAGAGCTTTTCGTAAAAGATTATTGTCTTCTACTCCCAAATTTTTGAACGAAACAAAAACAACGGTTTTCGCAAGTAAGGCCTTGTCAAGCTTTGCAGCAATCTCTTTCTTTTGTTCTTTGCTAATTGCCATAATAATAAATAATTGTGTCAGGAAACGAAAAGCGGTCTTTTTACTAAGACCGCTTCCCTAGATAGGTAAAATATAAATATAAAAAATATATTTTATACTACCTCGGTAGGAATTATTGGATACTGAAATCCAACCTACGGTCTTCGGCTGACGCTGTTGAGTATAACATAAAAAATATTTTTGCAAAGAAAAAAATGCCTACTGAAAAGCATCTTTTTCTTGAATAATTTCAAAATATGTTTGTATATGTTTAATCGCATCAATGAGAGGTTGAAAAATATCGCTCATTTGCACAATACTTGAAAACGCCATGAGATCATCTTTATTTTTTTCTTTCATAATACGAAAGGCTCCTTCAATTTGATTCACGGCATTCAAGAGCTGAGTATGCCTTCCTGCAACAATACGAGGAACCTCCATTTTTTCTAGAGCTTCACGATAATGCTTGTATTTTTTATAAGCGCGATCAAGATCGGCACTCACATCTTCCCCTTCCTTGAGAGCCTTAAAAATAAGCATAATTTCACTCGTTTTAATAGGGTATTCTTTAAAGAGTTCCTTCATCTTTTTCATATAAGCGAAAGAATTTTTCTTTGTATCCTCTACTTTTTTAATGTCCTCGCGTAAATAAATTTTGCCATTCAAAGGGATTTTCTTTACATAATCTGCAACATTCTCAGAAATTTTTTGTTTTGTTGCATCATCAATCTTTCCTTCTTTTTTATAAACAGTGTAAAGCGCCATATAGAGTCCACGAGCAATTTTATCAGACTCCGTAAGTTCCTCTCCTGGATTTTCTCTTGCAAATCGATTCTTTGCCTCAATTCGTTCTTTTTGTCTGATATATTCTCCGTCAGAAACACCATCTCCATCCGTATCATATTTATGTGGGTCAAGATTAGGGTAGAGCTCTTCAAACCAATCATAGAGTCCGTCCCCATCACTATCTCGAAAAGCATCATTTTCATCTTTCACATAATTTACCGCAAGGAGATTCCTTTTTTCTTGGCTCAAAGTTTTTTTTGCTTTTTTCTCTTGGTAAAAAGAGTAAGCAAAATAAGCAAGAAAAATAAAAACAAAAATACCAAAAACCCAAATGATACCCTTCCGATAGAGGAAAAATTTTCTCTCTTCTCGTAAAATATTATCTTCTTTCATCTGTTTCATAATAACACCTTTTTTAAAAAAAGAAAAAGGACTATCTGTCCTTTTCTTGGGAAATCGCCATCCCAATAATGATGGCAATCATCCCAATAATAACCCCTAAATATTCAAATGTGGGGCTATTAAAATAATTGTGTGAGAAATTTATGAATAAAACTCCCCACACAATAAAAAATAGAGAAAAAAATTTTTTTCATATTTTTTTATTTTTTATGGTTTACTTCACTTTGCTCTTTTTTTTATTATTTTGTCAACTATTCTGAGATAATCTTCAACTGAGAGCTCTTCGGCACGAATATTTTCATCAAAACCAAGTTCAGCAAAAATATTCTCAAGAGAAACTTGATCAAGAAACTCTGATAGATTTTTCATGAGTTTTTTACGCTTGTGACGAAATGCTGCTCGTATAACTTGAAAAAAAACTTTTTCCTCATCACGCGAAGCAAAATGTTTTTGAGAAATATTTTTGAGGGCGATCACAGCAGAATCTACTTTTGGAACAGGGCGAAAGTATCTCCGCGAAACTTTCTGAATATACTGCGCATCAGCATATGCAGCAACAGAAAGAGACAACAAACTAGATTTTCCATCTCGCGCCACAATGCGTTCCGCAAGTTCATGCTGAACAAGCAAAACCATCTCTTGTGGCGGTATCTCCTCCTCGCTAAGAAATTTTCTCAAAATCATATTACTTATGTAATACGGAATATTAGCAACAAGCTTATATTTTTCATCTTGAGAAAAAAAATCATGCATCCTAGTCTTGAGAATATCTTGATGAATGAGTATGAGTTTTCCTTTTTGAATAGCTTGGCTGAACTTTTCTTGAAGAAACGAAATCATTCGTTCGTCGAGTTCAAAAGCAAAAACCTGCGCTCCGCGTTCAAGCAATTCCTTTGTAAGAGCTCCCTTCCCAGGACCTATTTCCACAACGAGATCATCTCTTTTAATGGATGCCACATCAAGCATTTTACGAATAACACTCGGTGCGTGTAGAAAATTTTGTCCCAGTGATTTTTTTGCAACAATTCCTCCTGCCATAACTATTTTTTCTTATTGTCACTTAAAAGGAAAAGCTCTTTTAGTTTCTCCTCAGTATCTTTGTCAAAACTCTCAATGAGAAAGAGCATCATTTTACCGGATAAACCGAGATCTTTTTTCATATCAAGAATCATATATTCCATAGGAAAAGGACTCACCCAAATGGAAGCTTTCACTTGCACAAAATGCGCCTTCTTTAAAAGGTAACGAAGTGCATCTTGAGCAGATTTTTCTTCATCAACTAAATCCAAAACGAGCATTCTCCACTTTCCATCCCATTGCATAGCAAGCGGTTTTGCTGATTGACTCAATTGCATTTGGCGTAATTTATTTCTTCCCTTCTTACTTAAACTAATGAACACAGAAAAATCAGTCTCATATTCTTGGGTAAGAGCATCATCTTTTAATGACTTCAAAATTCTGTTAATAGCATACTTCAATTTTGTATTTGCTTTATGCTCATAATAATCATAGTGCATCATGAGCTCTATTTCGGTATAGAGATTTTCTTTTTTGAGAAATTTATTCTGACCTATAATTTCAAGGATGAGTTCCTTCAACGTTTTTTTTGCTTCTGTTCTCTTCTGCATACATTTTTAGTATAGCAGAAAATTTGTTTTTTATCTGATGCTAGCTACAATAGAAAGAGCTATGGACGAAACAATAAGAATGGAAGAAATTATTTCACTCGCGAAAAGGAGAGGTTTTATCTTCCCCGCAGGAGAGCTTTACGGAGGACTTGCTGGAATCTATGATTATGGACCGCTAGGAAGTCTCTTAAAAGAGCAGATCAAGAAACTTTGGCGTGATACATTTGTGTTTGGCCGTGAAGATATTTTTCTTATTGATGCTGCAATCATTATGGGAGAAAAAGCTCTGAGTGCATCTGGACATGTAGGAGGATTCTCTGACCCTGTGGTTGTTGACACGAAAACAGGAAAACAATATCGTGCCGATCACCTTATCGAATCCTTTGGAGTAGAGCATGCAGAAAATCTTTCTCTAGAAGAAATGAACCAAATTATCAAAGAAAAAAATATCCTCTCACCAGAAGGAAATGCTCTCTCAGAAGTCAAAGATTTTAATCTTATGCTTAAAACGGAGCTCGGGGCTTCAGCTGATAGTTCCAACATCGCCTACCTTAGGCCTGAAACTGCTCAAGGTATCTTTGTTAATTACAAAAACATTATGGATAGCATGCATCCCAAGATTCCTTTTGGGGTAGCACAAATAGGAAAAGCTTATCGAAATGAGATTACTCCACGAAATTTTATTTTCAGACTGAGAGAATTAGAACAAATGGAAATTGAATATTTCATCAATCCAAAAGATTGGGAAAAATATTTTGAACTCTGGCGCAAGGAAATGCATCGTTGGATAGAGCTCATAGGTTTAGATACAGAAAAAGTACACGAACGAGAAGTAAAAGGTGAAGATCTCGCTCACTATTCCCAAAGAACCATAGACTTTGAATTTGATTACCCATTCGGAAGAAAAGAACTCTATGGACTTGCATACAGAACTGATTATGACCTAAAAAAACATAGTGAAGCATCAAAAACAAAACTAATATATACTGATCCACATACAGGAGAAAGCTTTATTCCTCATGTAATTGAGCCATCTCTTGGACTCGACAGAACAATTCTCGCAACTCTCGTTTCTGCCTATCGAGAAGATGAAATGGATGGGAAAAAACGTATCTACCTTGCATTAAAACACAATCTCGCGCCCTATCGCATCGCAGTATCTCCACTCGTAAAAAATAAAGATTTTATCGTGACAAAAGCGCGAGATATTTTTCATAATCTCAAAAAAAGATTTGGAAACGTAGCATGGGATGATAATGGAAATATTGGAAAACGCTACCGAAGACAAGATGAAATAGGAACTCCTTTTTCTCTTGTGGTAGATTATGATACCTTTGAAGAAGGAAATCTCTTTGAAACGGTATCTATTCGAGAAAGGGACACAGGAAAACAAGAACGTGTAGCTGTGAACAATTTGGTAAATTATTTTGAAGAAAAATTTAATGAATAATTTTTTTTATTGTTTGGCTAAGTAATAATAGCTTTTTGTTATTCTAAAAAATGCTTTCTCTTTTTTGTCATTCTGAAGGAGCGGAATGAAATGGAGCGACTGAAGAATCCAAACGTTAAAATACCAAGCGATTGGTAACTTCAGAGTGTAGATTCCTCGGCAAGCTCGGAATGACAAATATTGTTCCAGTTTTGTCATTCTGAGCGGAACATCCCCTTTTTGTCATTCTGAGCGGAACGCAGTGGAGCGAAGAATCCATCGTTGAGAAATAGCAAGCACTTGGAGATTTTAAAGAATGGATTCTTCGCTTCGCTCAGAATGACAGATAGAAACAAATCGGAATGACAGATATACACACAACCTTGTCATTCTGAAGGAATGGAGCGAAGCGGAATGACTGAAGAATCTAAACATTAAAATATCAAGCGACTGGTAACTTCAGAGTGTAGATTCCTCGGCAAGCTCGGAATGACAAATAAAAACAGATTGGTCGGAATGACAAAACTTTAAACGATTTGGAATAAGAAACGATAGATTCTTCGCTTCGCTCAAGAACAATAAAAAGCGCGGGCTTCGCCCGCGCTTGTTTAACAACCCCTAAAAATTACTTATCTTCCTCTTTTAAATCTTTCTCTTCTTTTGAGCCATCTTTTTTCGTTTCCATAAAATGTTGATATTCCTCTACAATTTTTTCTCCAAAATTTGGAAAATTTTCCTCTACAAACTGAGCCATAGCTTCTGCATCAGGTTCTGTTTCAAGAAACTCTTGAAATTTTTTCTGTGTTTCTTCATTTGCTTCATCAAGAGTACGAATTAAAGCTGTTTCTAAAATTAAATTTGAACTTTCTTCAATGAGCTTCTTTTTTTCTTCCTCAGAGTAAGCAGAAAAATCAAAAGAATTTTCAATGAGTTCCTCTATAGTAAAATTTTTTTTATCATCCATATGTCTCTAGTATACAGTTTTTTCAAAAAAGCAAAACATAAATTTTAAAATCGTGTTATCATTCAAACAAAAATCTTATTCTGATTTCTCTTTCGCTTCATTGTCCTCTCTTTGCGTTTCATTTTTCGCTTCTTTCTTCTCCTTGAGAGGAATACCATATTTCTTGAGAATTTCGTTATATTCTTTCTGTTCTAAGGTCTCAACTTTCAAAAGCGTTTCCGCAATTTCCACAAAAGCATCATAATATTCATCGAGAACTCGCTCCGCAGTTTTCAAAGCTTCCTCAACAATACGCTTCACTTCATAATCTACTTTCTCTCGCATTTCATCAGAAATTTTTGTTCCAGAAAAATGTCCACCAAAAAGAACCTGTCTGTCTTCTTCTTGAAGAACGAGTGGACCGATCGTATCAGACATTCCAAATTTTGTCACCATATCTCGTGCCGTAGCCGTAGCAACTTTTAAATCATTTGAAGGCCCTGTAGTAATATCACCAAAAACTTTCATCTCTGCCGCATAACCTCCCATCGTCATAGCAATATCGCTGAGATATACCGCACGAGTAGAAAGACGACGCTCATCAAGCGGAAGTTTCATAGTAAATCCTCCAGCACGACCGCGTGGAATAATGGTTACCTTATGAACAGGATCAGCATTAGGAAGAACAGAAGCAACAATCGCATGTCCAGCCTCATGGTAAGCCGTAATTCTTTTTTCTTTCTCACTGGCGAGATGTGATTTATTCTTTGGTCCCATGAGCACTTTTTCAAAAGCGTTAATGAGATCCTCTTGTGTAATTTTTTTACGATTCGCCATCGTTGCGATGATGGCTGCTTCATTCATAATAGATTCAAGGTCTGCACCAGAAAAACCAGGAGTGCGCTCTGCAATAACTTGTAAATTAACATCTTTCGCAAGCGGTTTCTTTTTTGCATAAATCTTTAAAATAGCGAGTCGATCCTTTCGGTCAGGAAGCTCAATACGCACTTGTCGATCAAATCTTCCAGGACGAAGTAAGGCTTTATCTAAAACATCATCTCGGTTGGTCGCAGCCATAACAATCACTTTTTCATCAGTTTCAAAACCATCCATTTCTACAAGAATTTGGTTGAGTGTTTGTTCTCGCTCATCATTTCCACCACCAATTCCTACCCCACGAGAACGCCCAACAGCATCAATCTCGTCAATAAAAATAATGGAAGGAGACATTTTTTTTGCCATCTTAAAGAGATCCCGCACACGAGAAGCCCCAACTCCAACAAACATTTCTACAAAATCAGAACCCGAAAGGT
>CAZCYC010000008.1:0-10338 GCA_964502915.1 uncultured Candidatus Saccharibacteria bacterium
CTAATGGTTAGGACGTCAGGTTTTCATCCTGGAAATCGGGGTTCGACTCCCCGTGGGATCACAACATTTTTACTCCTTGTTTAATCAAAATTTTAAATGAAAAAACTCATAGTTACGATAATAGCAACTATGAGTTTTTTTATTTTTTACGATGCATGGAGATAATTATACACATCCTCTAAAGCTTTTACACCATCTCCTGCTGCAATATTATTTTGATGATATTTGATATAGGTGACATCTCCCGCAGCCCAAATACCTTCTTGTGAGGTTTTTTGAGTAAATGGATCTATTTTGATATGTTTTGTTTCAGTTAGTTCAACGAGATCTTTTACAATAGTAGAATTAGGAATTTGCCCAATTTCTACAAAAATACCTTTTGTTTCAAGTTTATGTTCTTCTCCGCTTTTTCTATCTCGATATACAATTCCATCAACAAAATTATCTCCTGTTACCTCGAGAATATCTACCCCAGTAATTCCTCTTACATTATCTTTTGCTAAGACCTTATCTACCGTTAATGCATCTGCACGATAATTTTCTCCTCTCTGGAGAATGGTTACTGATTTTGCGTAAGCGGAAAGTTGTGCAGCTGATTCAAAGCCAGCGTTGCCACCACCAACAACCACAACATCCATTCCAGCAAAGAGTGGGCCGTCACAAGTAGCACAATAGGTAAGTCCCTTATGTTCAAGTCGATCTGCTCCTGTTACTGGGAGTTTTCTCCTTTGAGAACCTGTTGCGACAATTATTGTTTTACTTCGATATTGTTTTCCACTTGCATCTACTAATGTAAAGAATCCATCTTCTGTTTTTTCTAATGAAATTACTTTATATCCTGTTTGGATACTGAGAATTTCTCCATCTTCATAATATTCTAAATGTTTTTTAAAGTTTTCTGCAAGGTCATGACCAGATATTTCTGGTGTTCCAATCCAATTATAAATGGTTTCAGAAACGATAGATTGTCCACCTATTTCTTCTGTAATTAAAAGTGTTTTTAATCTTTTTCTTGCAGCATATACTCCTGCTGCTGTTCCTGCTGGGCCAGCTCCCAAAATGATTAAATCATATATTTTATTCATAGTGGGACGAGTATAGCATTTTTCTTTATTTTTTAAAATAAATGCGTTATACTTTTCCTTATCTATGGAGATACCGGAAATAAAAAATACAGGAAAATTGCACCCTCTTTCTCAAACTATTCGACAAATAGCAGAGATTTTTATTGCTATGGGTTTTGAGGTAGCTGATGGTCCTTATGTAGAAGATCAATGGCATAATTTTGATGCGCTCAATGTCCCCCAAGATCACCCAGCACGAGATATGCAAGATACTTTTTTTGTACAAACAACGGATGAAGAAGGAAGAGCAAAAGTAATGCGTACACATACATCTTCAGTGCAAATTCGTTTTATGGAAAAATTTATGAGAGAAGGGAAAAAACTTCCTTTTAAAATTATTGCTCCTGGGAAAGTATTTCGTAATGAAGCAACTGATCGTACCCATGAAGCACAATTTCATCAAGTAGAGGGCCTTGTAGTTGGAGAAGGAATTTCTCTCGCACATTTGAAAGGAACTCTTGAGACATTTTTAGAAAAATTTTATGGGCGAAAAATCGCATTTCGTTTTCGTCCTGGATATTTTCCTTTTGTTGAACCAGGAATTGAAATTGATTTAAGGTTTGGCGATAAGTGGATGGAAGTACTCGGAGCAGGGATGGTACACCCGAATGTATTAAAAAATGTAGGTATTGATGCAAAAAAATATTCTGGATTTGCTTTTGGTGTTGGGATTGACCGGCTCACCATGATGAAGTATCAGATTGATGATGTGAGATATTTTTACCAAGGAGATATAAGGATTCACGATGCTATTCGTGAAAATCGTAAAAAATAATTACTACTATGTTGATTTCAAAAAAATGGTTAGAAACATATTTTCAAGAGGAACTTCCTAGTATGCAAGAAATTTCAGATATTTTACTTTTGCATGCTTTTGAAATAGAAGGGCTTGAAGAGAAGGATGGGGATTGGATACTTGATGTTGATGTTCTCCCTAATCGTGCTCATGATTGTCTTTGTCACGAGGGAATAGCAAAAGAACTTGCAGGACTTATTGAAAAAAAACTTTTCACTGAGCGTTTTTCTTCTTATGCAGATGCTAAAAAAACTCAGGAAAAGGTTTCTGTTCAAGTTAAAAATCCAAAACAGTGTTTGCGTTATAGTGCTCGTCTTATAAAAAATATTGAGGTGAGGGAATCACCAGAATGGCTCAAAACGAGACTCAAAGCAATGGGGCAAAAGTCAATCAACGCAGTTGTTGACGCAACAAATTTTATACTTTTTGATATGGGGCAGCCAACGCATGTTTTTGATGCTGATAAGGTAGCGGGATCGATTGTTGTAAGAAATGCAGAAGTTGGGGAAAAAATGATAAGTCTTACAGGAGAAGAAATCGAACTTACTCCAGAAGATCTTGTTATTGCTGACGAAGAAAAAATTCTTGCCCTTGCGGGAGTGAAGGGTGGAAAGGCGGCGGAACTTACAGAAGATACAAAAAATATTATTATTGAATCTGCTAATTTTGATCCTGTAAGTGTCCGTAAAACAGCACGGAGAACTAAAATACTCACTGATGCCTCAAAACGTTATGAAAATGGAATAACGAGTGAGAAAGTTTTTTATGCTATGGAAGCTATAACTTCACTTATTTTAGAGCTTGCTGGAACCACAGAAACAGAAATTTCTCCTGTAACTGATGTTTATCCAAACCCAGAGGCTGCTTTTGTTTTAGATTTGAGCCTTGCGCATGCTTCGCGTTTACTTGGTTTTGAACTGACAGAAGAAGAAGTAAATGCTATTTTAGAAAGATTTCATTATTCTTATCTCATCCGTGATGGAATTTATCAAATAGCTATACCACACGAGCGTTTGGATTTGCGTATTCCTGAAGATATGATTGAAGAAATAGGGAGGATCTATGGTTACCACAAAATTCCAACAAAGCGTTTGGATACATTTCATTTTTCTCCAGAAATAAATAAATATTTTCTTTTAACACAACAATTAAGAAACTATTTTGTTAGTAAAGGGTTTACTGAGATTATGAACTATACTTTTGTTAAAAAAGGAGATTTAGAATTATTAAACCCACTTGCTCGTGATAAGAAAGCTTTGAGGAAGAATCTCACTAAACAGATGAAAGAATCTCTCGAAAAGAATGCGCGTGAAAGAGATTTTTTGGGGGAAGAACAGACATTACTCTTTGAAATCGATCGAGTTCATCAAGGCGAAAAGGAAATATTTTATTGTGTTTTTGGTATTGATGCTGGCTCAAAGAAATCTCGTAAAAAATACGGAACCGAGAAAGAGCAAATAGAAAGGCATAAAGAAGCTTTGCGCAAAGTATTTGGGAAAAAGCTTTCTTTTCAAGAAGAAGGGAATATTGTGAGTTTTTCTCTTGAAGAGATTGAAGTGGACGGTAATTATAATCAGATTTTTGATCTTAAAACTTATGGTGAAAATTCACGTTTTCAGGGGATTTCTCCTTACCCATACATAAAACGTGATGTATCTTTTTGGATTGATGATAGAAAAACGAAAGAAGAGCTCTATTCTTTGATAGGAAATGCAGGGGCCCAATTTTTAGTGAAAATTTTCCTTTTTGATGAGTTTGAAAAAGATGGGAGAAAATCTTATGCTTTCTCGCTTATTTTTCAGTCGTTTGAAAAAACACTTACCGATACAGAAGTAGAGAAGGAAATGGAAAAAATTTATACGGCACTTCGCAATGTTGGAGCTGAAATACGCTAAGTTGTTGTGCATAAAAAGCGAAAGGATTTCCTTTCGCTTTTTATATACATTTTTAGTTAATGGGTTAAATTGAGAGAATTTTATGTATTTTTTCATGCGTTTATTTTATTTGGTAAAAATGAAAGATTTTGTTATGATAGGCTTCGTATTATTCAGATAACAATTATAATATAAAAATATGGGAATTAAAGATTTTTTTATTAAGAAGATGGTTCAAGCAAAAATGAAAAACTTACCAAAAGAGCAGCAAGATATGATTATCGCGCTCGTTTCTGAAAACCCAGAGTTTTTCAAAAAGATTCAGAATCAAATCGAAGCTAAGAAAAAACAAGGGAAAAATGAACAGCTTGCAATGATGCAAGTAATGCGTGAAAATCAAGCTGAAATTCAAAAACTCGTGCTTGCTTGGCAAGAGAAACAACAAAAAAAATAGAGGCTTATGTCATTATCTATGGGTATTGTTGGGCTTCCTAATGTGGGAAAGTCCACACTCTTTAATGCACTTACCGAAAAGGAGGTCCCCGCAGAGAATTATCCTTTTTGTACGATAGATCCTTCTGTTGGAATTGTTGCAGTCCCAGATGCTCGTCTCGATGCACTTGCAAGACTCTCTCAGAGTCAAAAAAAGATTCCCGCAGTGGTTGAGTTTGTTGATATTGCGGGTCTTGTAGAAGGGGCTTCAAAAGGGGAGGGCTTAGGAAATAAGTTTCTTTCACATATACGAGAAGTCGATGCTATTTTACATCTCGTCAGGATTTTTGAGATCAAGGATGATAGTGCTACAGAACAAACGCATGTTTATGGAAGCATTGATCCACTTCGTGATATGAAAGTAATTAATATGGAGCTCATGCTTGCTGATATGGAGAGTATTCAAAAGCGTCTAGCAAAGATAGCAAGGGATGTCAAACGCGGAGATGCATCAGCTCTTAAAGAAGAGAAAATTCTCAAAAAACTTATGCTTAGTCTTGAAGACGAACAGATGCTCTCTTCACTTGATTTAGATGAGGATGAGCGAGCTATTGTGAAGCAGCTTCATCTTCTCACCATGAAGCCTATGCTCTATGCTTTCAATAAAAAAGCAGGAGGGAAAAATTTAGATGAAGAAAATCCTGAACTCTTTCAAGAGATTGTTGATGAAGTAGAGAATGCTGGCTTCCAGTATCTTCTTATTGATGCAAAAACAGAGGAGGATATTTCTACTCTTGAAAGTGAAGAGAGGGATATGATGCGTGAAGCCTTAGCTCAGCATAATGGTATCGATAAATTAATCCAAAAATCTTATGAATTGCTCGGACTCATCACTTTCTTTACAACAGGAGAAAAGGAGACAAGAGCTTGGACGATCAAAAAAGGGTCTCTTGCTCCACAAGCTGGAGCAGCCATTCATAGTGATTTTGAAAAACAATTTATCCGCGCACAAGTTATTCAATGGGAAGAATTATTAGAAGCAGGGTCATTTGCTCAAGCAAGAAGTCTTGGAAAATTGAGAACTGAAGGAAAAGAATATCTTGTTCAAGACGGGGATGTTATAGAATTTTTACTTAATAATTAGAAAGTCAAAAAGAGTTCTTATTTTGGTAGAGCTCTTTTTTTCTTTTAAAAAACTTTTTTTCTTTTATACTAGAACACATATGTTGGATATAAAATTTATTCGTGAAAATCGTGATCTCGTAAAAGAGGCGGCAAGAAAAAAACATATTGAAATTAATATTGACCATTTATTGCGTTTAGACACTGAGCGTCTTGCATTACTTAAGGAAATAGAAGCTATTCGTGCTGAACAAAATAAACAATCAGAATTTATTGCTCAATCTCAAGATGAAAAAGAACGCGAACAAGCAATTATTGCAATGAGAACTTTGAAAGAGTCATTGAAAGAAAAAGAACTTCGCTATAAACAAGTTGAAAAAAAATGGAAGAATCTCATGCTTCGCGTTCCTAATATTCCAGATGTTTCTGTCCCAGATGGGGCGTCTGATGAAGATAATCTCGAAGTCAAAACTTGGGGAGAAAAAACTCAATTTTCTTTCCCTGCAAAAAATCATATTGAAATTATGGAAGATCTTGACATGCTCGACTTAGAGCGTGGAGCAAAAGTTCATGGTTTTCGTGGTTATTTTTTAAAAAATGATGGGGTTTGGCTTTCTTTCGCTATTTGGCAGTATGCTCTTGATTTCTTCTCTCAAAAAGGATTTAACCCTATCTTGGCGCCAGCTATTGTTCGGGAAGAAAATCTCTATGGAACAGGACATCTCCCAAATGATGCTGAAGATGTATATAAAACACAAGATAATGATTATCTTGCTGGAACAGCAGAGGTTCCTGTTATGGGTTATCATGCGGGAGAAATTCTTGATTTGAAGCAGTTTCCTATTAAGTATCTCGCTTTTACTCCTGCTTACCGAAGAGAAGCAGGTTCTCACGGAAAAGATACAAAAGGTTTAATTCGAGTGAATGAATTCTATAAATGGGAACAGGTGCTTCTCTGTGAAGCTTCCCATCAAAAATCTGTAGACTACCACGAATGGCTTACCAGAAATACTGAAGAATTTATTGAAAGTTTAGGAATTCCTTATCGGAGAGTTGTGAATTGTGGTGGGGACCTTGGACAGGGGCAAGTAAAAAAATATGATATCGAACTTTGGGTTCCCGGCGAACAAAAATATCGAGAAATTGCCTCAGCTTCTTATTTCCATGATTTTCAAACGAGGAGATTTAATATTCGTTATCGTGATGCAGATGGGAAGTTGCGTTTTGCCCATTCACTCAATAACACAGCTATTCCTACCCCACGAATTTTGGTTTCTCTCGTTGAAAATTTTCAGACAGAGGATGCTTCGGTTCTTATTCCTGAGCCACTTCGTCCTTATATGCATGGGAGAACGATAATTAAAAAGAATTAGTTTTTTTGTTTATTATTTTACTTATGCTATACTGGCGACATCCATTATTCGTTATTATTTAGTAATTTTAAAAAATGAAAAAAAATATGAAAAAATTAGCTTACTTTACTATTTTGAGTTTAATCATTGGTTTCCTTATTGGTTATGCTTTAGGAACAGCTTCACCAATTTTAGATAAGAAAGTTGCGGAGAATGTTCTTAAAAATGAATTGGTAAGACCGGGAACTGAGATTAGCATTAAGGATGCAAAAAATGCTGGTTTTATAGATGAATTGACCCTTGAGGTAAATGGGAAAGAAGATAAACTCTATGTAAGCCCCGATGGAAAAGTTTTCTATCAAAAGATTTATGAATCCAAAGATGCTGGAGCGAAAAAGGATGCTCAAAATGCAGCTTCTGGGCCTGTGGTAAGCAAGAAAACAGATAAGCCAAAAGTAGAACTCTTTGTTATGAGTTATTGTCCATTTGGAACACAGATGGAGAAGGCATATCTTCCTGCTATTAAGGCTCTCGGTGATAGTATTGATGCAAAAGTTAAATTTGTAAATTATGCTATGCATGGGGCGAAGGAGGTAAACGAAAACGTTTTGCAATACTGTCTTGAAAAAGAGAAGCCAGAGAAATTTAATGATTATCTTGCTTGTTTCCTCGACAAAGGAAAAAGCGATGCTTGTCTCAAAACATTAGGAATTAAAAAAGAAGAATTAAAATCTTGTATTGATGCTACGAATAAAGAATTTTCTATTCAAAAAGACCTTAATGATAAATCAACTTATCTCAGTGGAAGATATCCAAAATTTAAGATTCATGATGACTTGAATAAAAAATATGGTGTAGAAGGTTCTCCAACATTGGTTGTAAACGGGCAGAAGATTGATAGAGCAGGGAGAAACCCACAAGCCGTGCTTGATATTATTTGTTCAGCATTTACCGATGACAAGAAACCTAAGGCATGTAAAGAGAAATTATCAACAAAAACCTATCAACCAGGTTTTGGTTATGATGGAGCAAATAATAACAATAGCGCGAGCGCAGGTTGTGGAGCTTAAGTTTAAATAAAAAACAAGAGAAATCTCTTCTCTTGTTTTTATTTTTTGTTATCATAGTTCTATGAAAAAATATCATGAACAAGATAATTCTTTACGTTTAAGTCACTTCTATAGAAGTCTTCGTAATGCTTTTCGTGGACTTAAATTGCTTTTCAAGTATGAATATAATCTCTACAGGGAAATAACTCTTGCCTTTTTTGCTATTATTTTGGGCTTCTATTTTTCTCTTTCAGAAGGGGAATGGTTGGCACTCGTTCTCGTTATTGCTTTAGTTATTTTTGCAGAAATCACAAATACAGTTAGCGAACGTATTATGGATTTTGTTCACCCAGATTATCACCTTGAGGTTGGAAAAATCAAAGATCTTGCTGCTGGGGCTGTGCTCTTTACTAGTTTTATTTCGCTCGTTATAGCATGTATTATTTTTCTTCCTAAAATTTTCTCATAAGAAAAAAAACACAAAATTTATTGTGTTTTTTCTTTTGTTTGAGTTTCTTTCATTTCCATTTTTGGTTTTACTGCATTTTCCATTGCAGCTTTTTTCTTTTGCATAACGGTTTGAATTTTATTTGCGGTACTACTGATTTCTTCAATTTCAGTATTTGCGATATCAGTCTTTGCTCCAATCCAAATACCTACAAGAATAGCTACGGCAGCTACTGCGATAAGTCCAATTACTGAATTTCCTTGTTCTTTTTGCATAATGATTTTTTTAAAAAATTAAACTGAGTAAATTGATAAGAGTTTTTACTCTTATACAGTAATATTATAACTTTTTCTTTTTTTTATGAAAAGTTTTTTAGCTTGAATTTTCCTTCCAATCAGGTATGATAACTTTCATCTAGTGTATAGAGCCCGCGCATAGCTCAGTTGGTAGAGCGCAGAGCTTATACCTCTGTGGTCCCAGGTTCAAGTCCTGGTGCGCGGACTCTGTATGCTATTTTTTTTATTTGAATTTTTCTTGTTTTCCTTTAACATAGTTTCTATGTCACAAGAAAAATATATTGCTACCATTGGTTTAGAAATCCATGCACACCTGAAAACAAAAACAAAAATGTTTTCTCGTTCTCTCAATAATCCAGATGCAGTAGATCCTAATGAGAATATTTCTCCCATTGATTTAGCTCATCCAGGGACACTTCCTACCATCAATAAAAAAGCTGTTGAACATATGATTCGTATTGGGCTCGCTGTTGGTGGAGAGATAGCAAATTTTACAGAATTTGATCGAAAAAATTACTTTTATCCAGATATTCCAAAAGGCTATCAAATTTCTCAATATAAATATCCCATTGTTTCGGGCGGTTCTATTGCTGGTTTTGAACTTGAGCGCATACATTTAGAAGAAGATACCGCAACATCAAAGCATTTCCCAGACAAGACTCTCATTGATTTCAACCGAGCAGGAGCGCCACTTATGGAATTGGTAACAAAACCTGTTCTCCATAGTTCAGAAGATGTTATTCGTTTTGCTCGAGAATTACAGCTCATTTTGCGTTATCTTGGAGCAAGTGATGCGAATATTGAAAAAGGACAGATGCGTGTTGAAGTAAACCTCTCGGTTTCAAAAAGCGATGAACTAGGAACAAAGGTTGAGGTAAAAAATATTGGATCTATTTCTTCTGCAGGGAGAGCTACGGAATATGAGATAAAACGACAGATAGAAGTTTTAGAAAATGGTGGAACGATTGTTCAGGAGACACGTGGTTGGAATGAAGCAGAAGGAAAGACTTTTTCCCAACGTTCAAAAGAAAATGCAAAAGATTATCGCTATTTTCCAGAGCCTGACTTACCAAAGCTTTATCTTCATGATTTATTTGATTTAGAGAAAATGAAAGCAGAGCTTCCAGAACTTCCACAAGAAAAGAGAGAGCGCTATGCTCGTGATTTTGGTATCAAGAGTGAAGATATTGAATTTTATATCAATCATCGAGATTATGCTGATTTTTTTGAGAAGGTTGCAAATTTACTTAAAGATAAGAAAAAAATTATTTCTGCCTCTAATTATCTCACTACAGATATTCCTGGTTTAGTAAAAAATGGAGAAGTTAATAGTGGAGATATTTTTAAAAATATTGATACAAACTCATTTGCTCATCTTATAGAGATGAAAGAGTCTGGAGAAATAAATTCAAGTGCAACCAGTGAAATTTTAAAGATATTAGTTATTCGTGGTGGAAATCCAGAACTTATTGCAAAGGAAAAAAATCTCATACAAGAAAACGACATAGAGGCTTTAAAAGAAGTAGTTAAAAAAGTTTTGGCTGATTATCCAGAGCAGGTAGAAGCATATCGATCAGGGAAGGAAGCTCTTTTGAAATTCTTTGTGGGAATGGCCATGAAGGAAACTAAGGGGGCAGGAAATCCACAAATATTTACTGAACTTTTTTTGGATTTGTTAAATTCTTAATAGAGAGAGTTTTTAATTTTAATTACTATTTATATAAAAAAGTAGATTAAATTCATTGAAAGAATAAAAAACAACGCAAAATTGCGTTGTTTTTTATTCTTTCTACATCATTCCTGGCATTCCTGCTCCCATGGCTGGGAGTGTATTTTTCTCTTCCA
>CAZCYC010000009.1:0-10235 GCA_964502915.1 uncultured Candidatus Saccharibacteria bacterium
GTATCTTATCCAAACTTTTGATATAATCAAATTATGGAAAATATACTTAATAAAAAATTTAGTAAATGTATTATGCACCAATGATAATAGAATAAAAACCGCGGGGCGAAGCCCCGCGGTTTTTGTTTTATTCCACACAATAGCTATAATAAAATTATCTTTTTCAAAAAAAATGAATCTCATACAAAAAACAAAAAAACTTTTTCAAAAAAAGCCAAAAGTCATTGTGGTGCTTGGGCAAACTTCTACGGGGAAATCTGATCTTGCAGTGGAAATTGCACAAAAGATAAATGGAGAAGTTATTTCTGCAGATTCTCGGCAAGTCTATCGTGGAATGGACTTAGGAAGCGGGAAAATAACAAAAGTAGAAATGCAAGGTGTTCCCCACCACCTCCTCGATGTGGCAGACCCACAAGAAATTTTTTCTGTAAAAGATTTTCAAGATCTTGGAGAAAAAGCCATCAATGATATTCTTGCCCGCAAAAAAACTCCTATTATCTGCGGTGGAACAGGGTTTTATATTGACGCTCTCGTTTATGGAATGCAATTTCCAGAAATTTCAGAAAATAACACATTACGAGAAGAACTCCTCAAAAAAAACATCGACGAACTCAATGAAATCCTTCAGGAGAAAATAGCTCAATCAGCAAAAAAGTATCAAAAACAGAATCAAAATTTTTATGCAAAAATGGATAAAAAAAATCCAGTTCGCCTCATGCGAGCCATTACATTGATGCATACACTTGGCTTTATTCCAAAAATAAAGAAAGAAAAAAAATATAGAACACTTTTCATTGGTTTAAGCATAGAAAAAGATTTACTTAAAGAACGTATTTACCAAAGAATCATCAAAAGACTTGAAAAAGGAATGCTGAATGAAGTCCAAACGCTTCTTGAGCGCGGAGTAAGTCATGAAAGACTCCAATCTTTTGGTTTAGAGTATCGTTTTATGAGCAAACATCTCCTTGGGGAAATAAGTTATGATGAGATGATAGAACAACTCTACCGCGCAACGCTACAATTCGCCAAACGACAAAATACTTGGTTCAAACGAAATAAAGAGATACATTGGTTTCATCCAATGAAAGATAAAAGAGAAATTTTTTCACTTGTGGAAAAATTTTTGAAAAAATAAAAAAACAGGCGGTTTCGCTTCGCAAAACCGCCTGCTTTTCTATCATATAATTTACTAAGGGCTATCCTTTGATTTCATTATGAATTTCTTCATTCCTTTGAAGGTAAACATTCCAATAATTTCTCTTATAAACCTGATTATTGAATTTTTGATAACCTGTTTTTCTTAACATTCTCACTACCCGAAAATAAGGAGCATAAATTTCTTTAATTTCTGGGCCTGAAAAAATTCTTTCCTGAACCCCTAATTCTGGATGTATGTAAGTAAATTCTTCGCTCCCTGGAAATTTTTTTAACAAAGCTTTCGCATTTTTATCTCCTTCTTTTGCAAAAGTTCTCCAATAAAGAAATGCTCCAGGCTTCATAATTCGATATAACTCTCTTAGATAAAAATCACGTTCTTTTTTAGAAAGATTATGAGAGCTCATAATATCTAAAGCAAGATCAATAGAGTGATCTTCCAGTGGAATTTTTTTACGAATATCTCTTAACTCAAAAGAAATAGATCCCTCTAGACGAAAATCTTTCAATTTTTTTTTAGCTTTTTCTATTGCTGTTTGTGAAAAATCATAGGCAACAAGTTCCGCAGGGAAATTTTTTGCAAGATAAAAGGCATTCTTCCCTATTCCACAACCTAAATCAAGAACACGAAATTTTCTTTCAAAATCAAGATGCTTATTTTTTTTGAGCCAATGTATGAAAC
This sequence comes from uncultured Candidatus Saccharibacteria bacterium, assembly GCA_964502915.1. GTDB lineage: Bacteria > Patescibacteriota > Minisyncoccia > Phycocordibacterales > UBA1006 > UBA1006. The sequence continues at coordinate 1,838 of CAZCYC010000009.1, forward strand.
GGAGAAAATCTTTTTGCACCTGTAAAGATTGAGTGATAAGTTTTGGTTTTTGATATTCCTCCTCCCATCTTTTTTGATTGTTGTTTTTGTTATCCATCGTAAATTAAAAATTAATCAATAATTTTTATTATTTCACTCTCCTTCAAAGCTTCAGCTTCTAGGGCTAATAAATTGAGTTTTTCTTCAACTGCTAAAACTTCAAATAATTTTCCGCGTGTTTCTGGTTTTTTAGGAAGAAAGAGGCTACAAGTATCTTCACAATCACGAGCGGAAAGTTCATAGCTTCCTATCTTACGAGCAATATCAATAATTTCATTTTTATGACTCCCTGAAAGAGGTCTAAGTACCGGAAGCTCTGATGCATCTCCAATAACTAACAAATTTTCTAAGGTTTGAGAAGCTACCTGCCCCACTGATTCTCCAGTAATGAGCGCAAGGGCTTTTTTTCTTTTCGCATATTTATTTGCCATACGCATCATAGACCTTCGTAAAAGTAAAATTCTCAATTTTTCTGGTGCGTATTTTGCAATGTGCTTCTGAATTTTCAAAACTGGAACGAGTGCAAGCTGCATACGAGGAGCATATGCTGAAATGAGTTCCGTAAGCTCTCTTACTGTATCCACCGATCGTTGAGATGTTTTTGGGAGTGAGTGAAAATGTATAGGAAATACTTGAACTCCACGCTTGAGTAACATATAGCTAGCTATTGGAGAATCAAAGCCAGCAGAGATGAGCGATACAGCTCTCCCAGAAGCACCCACGGGAAGTCCCCCAAGCCCCTTTTCTTTTACATAAGCGATAATTTCATCATCGAGGACTTCTAGAATCAATTCTAAATCAAAAAATTTTAGTGAAACGCGAGCTGTTTTTGCTCTTTCTAAAACATAAGCTCCCAATTCTCTTTCAATTTCATGAGAAGTCATCGGAAAATTTTTATCAATTCTTCGTGCACTTACACGAAAACTTTTCCCAGAAAAAACAGGAATAAGTTCATCAAGAAAAGTAAAAACAAAATCTTCGGTTTTTTCACTCTGGTAAGCCTTACCAAAAGATGCTACCCCAGGTGTTTTTTTGAGTATTTTTCTAATCATTTCAGCATCATCTGGCTGAGAATATTCAAGGAAAATTCTTCCCCAAACTCTCCGAAGTTTTGCATTAATACCATAATGCTGTAATTTTTTCTCAATATTTGTAATGAGCTTTCTTTCAAAAAACAACCTATTTTTTCCTTTTAGACCTATTTCATCGTAATGAATAAGATATTTCATATTTCTACATTTCTTCAAGGACATCAATCCCTAGAAGGAAGAGTCCTTCTCTTAAAACTCGTGAAAAAGCCTCAATGAGTGCTATTTCATAATGAATAAAAATATTTTCCGTATCAAAAATTTTTCCCCGAGCATACCAAGCATTAAAGATCTGCGCAATTTGCATGAGATAATGCGCAAGAATATGCGGAGCCTGAGCATCCCTCGCTTCTTCAACAACTTCTTCAAAACGATAAAGATATCTTTCAAAATCAACACCTTTCCATTCATTTTGGGGAGAAAAGTTTTTTTCTATCCCTTCCTTCTCTGCCCGCCTCAACAAAGAACGGCTTCTCGCATGATGGTAGAGTAAGTAAGGTCCAGAATCCCCCTCAAAAGAAAGTGAAGTATCTGGGTCAAAATTAATAGCCTTGCCAGATTGAATGCGAAGAATTGCATATTTAAGTGCTGCAATAGCAATAACTTCTCTTTCTGCTTCGTTTAAAACTTTCTTCCCAGAAGCTTTTTCTTGCACTAATTCATCCACGGTAGCTAAAATATCCGAAACGATAGGGGTATTTCCTAATCGAGAAGACATTTTTTCTCCCTTAAACTTCATTCTCCCATGAGTTTTATGAATCGTTTTTTTGCTCCAAATTGGATTAATTTTTGCTGCAGCATGTGATACCACCTTGAAATAATTTTCTTGTTCCGAATCTGTTACAAAAAGAGAAATATCTGGCTCGTATCTCTCAAATTTTATTTTTAATAAACCAAGATCTTTTGCTTCATAAGTTGGTTGTTTTTCTTTATTGAGAAAAACTCGTGTATGGAGGCTTCCGTCTTTTTCTTTTTCTCCCTCCGAAATCTCATAAACAATCGCACCATCGGATTCAGTAAATACTTGATTGAGATATGCGAGTACAAGTTTTTTCCCTACTTCCCCAGCCTCAGACTCAAAAATAAAATCATCAAAACTAGACCCAAGCTTTGCAGCCATACGAAGAAAATAATTGAGGTTAATTTCCTTTCCTTTGAGGTAAGCTTGATAAGCCGAAGTATCTTTCCTTTGATAAATTTCATCAGAAATTTTTCTTACTTCAACTTCTAAATCTGAATTTTCCTTATACGCTCTTGTCCCATTCGTGTAACAAGCACCAAGATAAGCAATCTGCTCATCAAGACTTTGCATCTTTTCTAATTTTTCCATTCCATTATCTTTCAAAAGAAACCATACTGCCTTTGCAATACCTAAAGAAACATCAGACGGATAAGAAATTGCTGTAACATTCCAACCTGTATAACGATAGAGCCTCACAATAGATTCTCCTATCGCATTATTCATCATATGACCAATGTGAAAAGGTTTAAAAAGATTTGGCGATGAATGTTCAATAAGAATTTTCTTCCCTATATTTTCATCTCTCTTTGAAAAGAGACTATCTCGCTCACAAATATCTTTTATTGATTGAGTTAAAAAGTTTTGCGAAAGTTTAAAATTAATAAATCCTGGGCCAGCAAGTTCAACAGAATCTAAATTTGGAATATTTTTTTCTTTTATTTTTTTTACAATTGTTTCAGCTATGCTTCTTGGGTTTTCTTGGGTTTCCTTGCTTAACTGCATGGCAATATTAGTTGCAAAATCCCCATGATTTAAATCATGAGGGTGCTCCAATTGAATATTCTTTAATTCCCCTATTCCCATTTCAAGCAAAACCTCTCGGAGAATATTTTTTAAATAATCTTGGATATACATAAGTGTTTTTTTAGTTTACCTGCTTCCTTTAAGAAATACAAGAAAAAACAACAAATATCTGTTGTTTTTTATATAAAATGGAGCATACGTAATAAGCGCTCATATGTTTTCTCTGCTTGTATCAACTCCCTTTCGCTTAAGTAAGCATTTTGTGTATTGTGAGCAATTTCATTTCTCAACTTATGAACCCTCCAAGCATCGTGCACCCAAGGATCTGTTTGAGCTGGTATTTTTTTTAAAATTTCACCTAGATTTTCTCCTTCATATCCATAAGCGCGTAATGCCTCTTCAAGCAAAGCATCTGCATTAAGAATGGCAAGTTTCCAATGCTGCGGATCCTGTGTATGAAAAAGTCTCAGTACTTCTTCCCATTTTTCTTGACCATTATCTTCTTTCCCTTCTACTTCTGTGTTTTGCTGAGATACAAAAACATGATCTATATCTTCCTGTATAAAAAATAAATCATAAATTTTCCAAATTGTATAAATGATGCCAAAGCCAGCTATCAACGCAAGATTAAAACCAATAGCTTTGATAATTTGCAAAAGAGTGCTTTCTGGTGCGTAATGCATTACGAGTGCAGCAAAAATACTAGCAAAAAGCATACTGAAAAAACCATAAAGTTCCCAATAGTATTTATGTTTTTTAGGATCAAAACCTAAAATTTTCATAAAAAATTTCATAGAAAAAGTATAACACGTTAGAGTTTAATCTTAAAGCTCCAAAAGCTTCTTTCCCTACTGCTATTTTCACTAACTAAGATTATTATTCTTTCCCTCAATAACGACAACAAATTCTCCTTTTATTTTTTCTGGATGTTTTTCAAAAAAAGAAAGAATTTCATGTATGTTTCCCCTCTTTTTTTCTTCATAGATTTTTGTTAGCTCACGCACAATGCAAAGTTTTCTCCCTTCTCCTAATATTTGATTTAAACTCTGCAAAGTTTTCAAAATACGATGTGGGGATTCATAAAAAATAGAAATTCTTTCTGAATTTTTCATTTCTTGGAATAATTTTTCTCTTCCCTTTTTATGCGGTAAAAACCCATAGAAAGTAAATTGATTTCCAAAAAAACCACAAGCGCTGAGAGCTGGAATAAGCGCTGTTGCCCCCGGAAGCGGAATAATTTCAATCGTATCCTTAAAAGTTTCATATAGCTGAGCTATGAGACGCGCCCCAGGATCAGAAATAGTCGGAGTTCCTGCATCGGAAACGATGGCCATAATTTCTCCTGCTTTTATTCTCTCTATAATTGCAACTTCTCTCTTTTCTGAAGATTGTGCATGATAAGAGAGCAAGTTTTTATTATGAATATCAAAATGTTGAAGAAGTTTTTTTGTAACACGAGTATCTTCACAGAGAATAATATCTACCTCCTTAAGAATTCTGAGGGCACGCAAAGTCATATCTTCTAAATTACCAATAGGAGTAGGAACAATATAAAATTTTTTCTTTTCCATAGACATCTTAAAAAACGCTTAATCTGAAATTTCTTGAACTTCTGCATCAATAACCTCTTCTCTATCCCCTATTTTCCTTTTTATTATTTTTTGATATTTCTTTTGAGAAAAAGAAACCGCTTGCTGAGTTAAATTCAAGAAAAATCTTTTTACCTTAAGAAAAATATAAATATCAATGGAGAGTATTGCCAAAAATAAAATAGCAAAAAAGAGAGTAATCTTGCTTCCATAGGAAAAAGCAAGAAATCCAAGACCTAAACTGATAATACCTAAAATAATGAAACTTATGATAAAGAATCCCTCAATAGGACCAAAAGAAAAATCTGCTAATAATTCCTCTGGGTTCTCTTTCGCTCGCTTTGCAAGGAGCGCATAATAGATAAATTTAAACATATAGAATTATTATATCTCAAAATGAATAAAAAGAAAAACTTGGTTTTTTTAAATCTTATGCTAAGATATTGCTGTATTGCCCAGGTGGTGGAATTGGTATACACACACGGTTGAGGGCCGTGGCACTTCGTGCGTGCGGGTTCAAGTCCCGCCCTGGGCACTAGATTTTCGGCATTTTGCCGATTTTTTATTTTTGAAAAAGTTGAAAAATAAGCTTTTTAGATTAAAATAAATATTGTATGCGGATATAGTTTAGTGGTAAAACGTATCCTTGCCAAGGATGAGTCGGGGGTTCAATTCCCCCTATCCGCACTTTTTGAGATAAAAACCTTGAGATTAAAAAATTTTTCTTTTTTTTGAAGAGGAGTATAATGAATATGTTATTCGTTTATTAATTTTTAAAAAATATGAGTTTTGAAAAACCAGATTCTAATGAAAATAAAAATAAGAAGCATGCAGAAAACAAGTGGCGTTTTGAAATACTTTCTGGACTGCAGTCTACCCAAGAAGAATTAGATAAAATTTTACAAGAATATATAGATACATTCTCTGAAGAAAAACAAAAAGAATTCGATGGTGTGGAAGGAAAACTTAAAGCATTTTTTGAAATTTTAGAAAAAGATGAAATTTGGAAAGGAAAAATTTTAGATTTATGGGACAAAGCACTCGAAGATCCTCGATTCAATATTACTGCAGAATATATAGAATTGGACCCCTTGATAAGAGGAGATCACACGAACAAAACTGAAGAAACAAAAGAAGGGGGGGAGAAAAAAATTAAAAAACAAAAAGAAAGTTTCAGTTCAGAGGAAGAACATATTATTGAAAAGATGCTCAGTTACAATTGCGAGTGTGATATTTATAAATCAAACACCGGCTTGGAAGATTGCCCTGGGGGGGTAGAAATGGAAGAATGTGGACGTTTAAGAGAAGAATGTTTCAGGAGATTAGGAATGAAATAACTTAAAAAAACTGAATCAGAAAGATTCAGTTTTTTTTATGACAAATGATGATAATTTACGCTTTCTTGGCATGTGGAAGTGCCTCACAAACTAAACCATCTTTATCACGATCAAGTCCAAAAACATCAGTTCCGCAAGCTTCATAAACCTTCTGTGCCTCTTCTTGTGTTTGAAAATCAGAACAATTGTAGTTATAGTATCCTTCTTTTTGAGCATCACAAATCATTCCAATATTTACGAGGTTCCCTTTTTCATCTCTCTTCATGAGAGATTTTTTAAGAGAACCTGTTTCCCAAAGTTTTTTGAGATCGTAATCTTTGTTTGCAAGCTCAAGTCCTGTAGCAAGACCAGCAACACCACCAACAACAGCCCCTCCTGTCTTAAGAACCTTGTTATCCGTTTTATCGCCATACCACCACATTCCAGCGGCAATGATAATAATGATGAGTAAAACAATAAGTCGTGTATTTTTACTTCCACGTATTCTTTGTATGCGTCTATTCATAACAAATTAAGTATAAATCTTAAAAATAAAAAAACAAGAAAAAACACCCAAAACGAGTGTTTCTAAATGAGAGCTAAAACAAATTAAGGACGTCTTTCACGGTAACAACAAGCATCAAGAGTATAAGTAAACCAAAACCAAAAAGATTGATCCACATAAATAATTTAGGCGGAATCTTCCTTCTCGTAATAGCTTCTATGAGAATAAAAAGAACTCTTCCCCCATCAAGCGCTGGAAACGGGAGCACATTAATAACAGCAAGATTAAGAGAAAGGATCGCCGTAAATCCAATGAGGTATACAAAACCTATTTTTGCAGCATCCCCAACTTGTTTAACAATACCAACGGGGCCAGAAACTGCATCGAGTGAAATCTTTCCGCTGATGAGCTTCACAAAACCAAAACTAATCTCCTTGAGAAATGCAAAAGTATTTTTTGCGCCATAGAAGAACGCTTGATGAAGAGGAAGTTGAATTTTCCCAACACGCTCAAGTCCTACCCCTATGAGATAACGCCCTCCAACATCTCCCTTTCGGGCTTGTATTTGAATATTTTTTAACTTCCCATCACGATAAACAACAAAACCTATTTTGTGTTTCGGTGCTTCTTTTTGAATAAAATCAATAATATCGAGAACATTTTCGTGTTCAACAATTTTCTTTTGATCTCCGGCATAATATTCCTTAAGAATATCACCCGCTCGTAACCCTGCTAATTCAGCTGGAGAATTTCCAGAAACATAACTAATAACGAGATCAGTATTTTGAAAATGATAATTTTTAGGGGCTTCGTTGAGAGGAGCTTTTACCCCAATGAGATAGAGACTTGAAAAGAGAACCCAAGCAAAAATAATATTAAAAATAATTCCCCCAAGCATAACTAAAACTTGCTTCCATTTTGCTTGATAAACTAAATTTTCTTTCTTCTCTGCTTCTGTTAAGGGTTTCTCACTAAAATCTTCACCAAAAATTTTTACAAAACCACCAAAAGGAATCCAATTGAGCGTAAGATCTGTTCCTTTCCAACGAAAGAGCTTTAAGATTCTTGGCGGATAACCAAAACCAAATTCATCAACTCGAATACCAAAGAGCTTTGCAAAAAGAAAATGGCCAAGTTCATGAATAAAAACCAGTAATCCAAGAACGAGGATAAAAATAATAACCTGCATAAATTTTCCTAGACAGACATTACTGCCTCTTCTTTCTGTTGATAAAGGGTATCAAGTTTTTTATTAGCCTCATCCACCATTTTTTGGAGTTCTTCCTTAAAACGATGCATATCATCTTCTGCATAATCTCCATTCTTTTCTCCTGCTTCAATAGCATGCATCCCTTCCTGTCGAATATTTCTCACCTTTACTCTCGCAGCTTCAAGTTTTTCCTTTAAGAGTTTCAAGAGTGACTTTTTACTCTCCTCAGTTAATTGTGGAATACTCACTCGAACCCCCGTTTCATCCACAGAAACAGAAAAAGGTAGTTTAGAGTCATAGAGTGCTTTCTCAATGAGAGGAATTTGGCTCTTGTCCCATGGACTAATTTTCATAGTTCTCGGATCTTCGGTGTTAATAGAAGCAATGTTTTTAATAGCTTGTTTTGTCCCGTATGATTCCACAAACACGGCATCTAGAAGAGCAGGGTTTGCTCTTCCAGTAGAAATTTGTAAATACTCTTGTTTTAAATAATCTTCAACTTCCTGAAAAGATTTTTGTATTTTTGTAAAATCAAATTGCATACATCTCTAGTATAAAGATTTTTAAGAAAAAAGAAATAAAAAATAAATGAAATTTTCAAAATTAATTGGAGAGATATTTACGCAAAGCAAGTACACTCGCAAAATATCCTAGAATAATTCCTGTTCCTATGATTATAATGGCAAAATAAATGATATTATGAGTCAAATAAATAGAAATATCCATTCCACCAAAAAAAGTTTTTGTTAATTTTGCAAGCCAACGAACAAAAGGAAAAACAATAACTAAACTCATAATTCCAGCAAGAAATCCATAGAGTGCTCCAGCAAAAGCTAAAGGTCCGCGTATATAACGTGACTCAGCACCAATGAGTTTTTTAATGCGT
>CAZCYC010000010.1:0-9069 GCA_964502915.1 uncultured Candidatus Saccharibacteria bacterium
CCGTTCGCCCCTGCTCCACTTCGTTTCGCAGGACTTCGTGGCTCACTCTTTTCGAGCCCGTCATACGCACGAAAATAATAAAAAGAAAACACATTCGTGTTTTCTTTTTATATTTTCAGTCCGTCTGGAAGGGCTCGAACCTTCGACCGTCAGCTTAAAAGGCTGCTGCTCTACCAACTGAGCTACAGACGGATCTACACACGCTATCTTATATAAATTGTTTTTTTTGTCAAATACTTGTTTTTGATTAAAAAACAATTCTCAGCTATGATAGTAGTGTTATGATAATACTTTGGATACTTATTTTTATTGCAAGTTTATTTTTTCTCATTAAATCTGCAGATTATTTCACCGAATACGCAGAAAAAATAGGAATTTCTTTTGGATTAAATTCATTCATTATTGGTGCAACGATTGTTGCTATTGGAACCTCACTTCCTGAACTAGTTTCCTCGCTATTCGCTCTCCACGCCGGGGAAACAGCTTTTGTCATCGATAACATCGTTGGTTCAAACATTGCAAACGCTCTTCTCATTTTAGGGATAGGTGGAGTTGTTGCTCGTCCGCTCCTTGCAAAAACCTCTCTCATTAATGTGGAACTTCCTTTCTTTTTTATGTCTATGGCTGCTTTTTCTTATTTTCTCATAGATAAAACCATTAGTAGAAATGAAGGGATTGCTCTCGTTGCTTTACTCTTAGTTTTTATGGCTTACCAAATCCACCAAAAAACAAGTGTAGGAATTGAGGATGAAATAGAAAATAAAGAGGTAAAAAAGGGATGGAGGAATACCATTAAATATATACTCATCATTATAATAAGTGGAACAATACTCTCCTTTTCTGCAAAATATCTCATTGATAGCATCATCATGCTTTCAAAACTCCTCAAAATTTCATCATCAACACTTACCATTACCGTAGTAGCTTTTGGAACCTCACTTCCTGAAGTGCTCACTTCTCTCTCAGCTATCAAGCGTGGAAACCACGGAATGGCAATAGGAAACGTACTCGGATCAAACACTTTTAATCTTCTCCTTATTGGAGGCCTCCCAGCCATAATACAAGAACTTCATGTTTCCCCTGAAACATTCATGATTGGTTTCCCTTTTCTCGTAATTTCTACTTTTCTAGCTATTTTTGTGCTCTTTGATAACAAGATACATCTCTGGGAAGGATTTGCGATGCTCTTTTTTTACCTCATCTTTATTGGAAAAATCGTTGGAATTATGTAAGAAGCGTAAACTCATACGCTTTTTTATTGAATGAAAAAAGAAAAACCATATAATAGCATTATGATTTACTTTTTTGTAGGGGAACGAAAAAAACGAAAAAAAGCAATAGAAAAAAAAATTATTGAAAACAATTTTCCATTAGAAAAAAAAGAATTTTTTTCTCCTGAGGATTTTAAAGAGAAAGATTTCTATGATCTCATCCGCCTCAACAATGGACTCTTTGACGAGAAACGAATTTATATCATAGAAAATATGGCACAAAAAATACCTTTAAGACAAATCCTCAGTGATTATCAAACGAGTGACCATCTCATCTTTTTTTCAGAAGAAAAATTACTCAAAAAAGAGGAATTGCTCATCAAAAAAGCTGGTATTCCTATTATTTCTTTTTCAAATTCTCTACAAAGGAAAGATACAGAAATTTTTCAACTTGCTGATTATTTAGGACAAAGAAAAAAGAAAGAGCTTTGGCTTCTCTGGAGAAAATTAACAGAAAAAGGAATAAGTGCAGAAGAGATACATGGAGTGCTTTTTTGGGCAATAAAAAACCTCATACTCATAAAACATAGAGATACAGCCTCTCTCAATCCTTATCTCGTAAAAAAGAATAAAAATTATGCAAAAAACTTCACACAAAAAGAGCTTGAAGAAAAACTTTTTAAACTCATTAAAATCTACCACGAAAGAAATAGTTTTTCCTCGTTATCAGTAGAAATTGAAAAATTCATTCTTTCATAAAAAACTACTTCAAATCCCCCCAATTTTTTCCTGAACTGTAGTGTACCGAAAACGGAATGTCTGTTTCTATTTTTTCATAAGATTTTTCCAAAACTTTTTCCATGAGCTTTTTCATATCTTGAACAAACGCCATTTCATTATTTTCATCAAGCTCATAAATGAGTTCATCATGAATCTGCAAAATAAGTTTTGCCCCATAGCGTTGCTCTGGGTGAAGCTCTTGTTCTCCAAGAATCATAGCTAACTTAATAATGTCTGCAGCGGTTCCCTGAATAGGCGCATTTAATGCCATCCGTTCAGCCATAGCACGAATGAATGGAAGTTTTGCATTGATACTCTTAAAGTATCGCCTACGACCAAAAAGTGTTTCAGTGTAGCCATGCTCTCGTGCAAATTGTTTTGTTTTTTCAAGAAAAGCTGTAGCTTGTGGAAATTGAGTAAAAAACCCTTGATAAAATTTTTGAGCTTCTTCTCTTGTAGTCTGCATCTCTTTTTTAAGTGCAGAAATACCCATTCCATAGAGAATACCAAAATTTACCACTTTAGCTTTTCTCCTCATCTCTTGATCAACATCCTGTTCATCAACCCCAGCAATGAGCGCTGCGACTGAACTATGGATATCTTTCCCTGCGCGAAAAATATCTTTTAATTTTTCATCGCCTGAAAGGAAAGCAAGAATACGTAGCTCAATTTGAGAGTAGTCAAAAGAAACTAATTTTTTACCCTTCCCAGCAATAAATCCTTTACGCATCTCCCTTCCAATTTCGCTTTTAACTGGAATATTTTGTAAATTAGGATTCTGCGAAGAAAAACGACCTGTTGCTGTTCCATTCTGAATAAATTCTGCATGAATCCTTCCGTCTGCTTGAATAAAACTTGGAAGTGTATCGATGTAAGTAGAGAGAAGTTTTTGAAGCTCGCGATATTGAATAATGTAACGAATTACTTCATTTTTATCCTCAAGCTTTTCTAAATTATCAATATTTGTGGAATAAGCCCCTGATTTTGATTTTTTAATTCCTTTAGTAGGAAGTTGCATTTTTTCAAAAAGCACCTCAGATAATTGTTTAGGGGAATTGATATTAAATTTTTCACCACTGATATGAAAAATTTTTTCTTCTAAATCATTCAATTTTTGATGATAATTTTCAGAAAGATTTATAAAAAAATCTCTATCAAGCAAAATACCATTTGCTTCCATTTTTTTTACAATCGGGAGAAGCGGTTTCTCTATCTCTTGAAAAACTTTATAAGACCTCCCTTCTTTTTGTAGTTCTTCGAAAAGATATTTTTCTGCTTCCTCAAAAGTTTTCTTTTGAGTAAAACGAAGAATTTCTTCTAGGGAAGCGTTTACTTCATCAGAATCTAAAAGTTGAAGAGCAATTGCGGCAAGTTTCAATCGATCTCCATCTATTTTTTTCTCAAGAGAAACAGAACTTGTTCTTTCTGCGTTTTGTTCAATTTCTAAAGTTTTAAACAAGCGTTTAGGGAGCGCTCGCAACTCATATTTTTCAAAGAGTTTTAATGCCTTTTCTACATCAATACTCTTACGCCAATTATCTTGAGGAAATTGAAAATGAATAGGTGCATCCTTGCGAATCTCAGCGAGGATCTTGGAAAACTCAGCATCTTCACGCCCTTCAACAAGAAGCTTTAACATACGTTTACTAACTCCTTTTTGAAGAAAAATTTCTTCTCCTTTTTTCTCTAAAGTCTCATAAATCTTTTCAATTGTTCCAAATTGAGATACTAATAGAGTGGCAGCTTTATCCCCAATACCACGAATTCCAGGAATATTATCGGAAGGATCACCACGAAGTGCTTTATAATCAACGATGAGAGGAGGAATAAATCCAAAACGCTCTTTTACTGCTTCCTCATCATAAATAACGGTATCCTTTATACCACGCTTAAGCGTAAAAACCTGCACTCGTTTTCCTTCTACCAACTGAAGGGTATCCATATCCCCAGAAGCAATAATAATATCTACCGCATCATTTTTTAACTGTTCTGCAATTGTCCCAATAATATCATCAGCTTCAAAACCAGGATAATCATAAATGGGAATAGAAAAAATTTCACAAATTTCTCTCGTTGGTCCAAATTGCATTTTAAGGGATTCGTCTGTTTTGCTTCGTTTCCCTTTGTATTCTGCAAAAGCCTCATGGCGAAAGGTTGCCTCCTGACGATCATAAGCTGCAACGATATAATCAGGGTGAAAATCTTCAATAATTTTAAGTACCATACTAATGAAGCCATAAATAGCCCCTGTAGGAAAACCTGCTCTCGTGCTAAAATCTGGCATTCCGTGATATGCACGATGAATAATAGCGTGAGCATCAAGGAGAACTAATTTCTTTCGCTTTTTCTTCATAATTTGAGTATAGCACAAGAAATTGAGCAAAAAAGAAAAGAGTTAGCTTATGAGTCTATTTTTTGTTTAGTTCATTTTGTGGACCTTAAAAAATTTAACATGATTGGAAAGATTTAAATCTTTCTTGAGATAAGACAAAAAATCTTGAGGAAGTGGTGAAGGACCATACCAAACACTCTGTTGTATTTGAATATAATGAAATCTTTTTAATTGTATTCGTAACCAATCTCTTTTTGATCTCTCCTTTTCGGGAATATCAAAAATAACAAGTATATCTTTTTTTCTTCCTTTCCTTTGGGTTGGATAAAAATGTTTATATATTCGTTTTTGGGATTTTTTATGAAAATCTATCCCTTTTTGACTTAAAACCCAGAGCTTGTTTTTTTGATAGAGATAACCTCTCCTCTTTAAATCAGAAAGCGTATTGCTAATCTCTCTCTTTGAATAATTCCCAGACATTGCGGCATAGATAATTTTTGAACTTGATCTGGTTGAGAGAAGAAAATCTAAAACTTCAAAAGTTCTATTTATTTTTTGTCCTAATCTTGATTTTTCGTTTTTCATAAAAAATAAACATTGATTAATATCACAAAAACCATCATACCATAAAAATAAAAAATCTGGTATTTTCACGGCCGTGAAAATACCAGATTTTTTTATTGTTATATTTATTTTAAATTATTTTTTCTCTATGTTCTATTAAAAATTATCTCATCAAAATGATTTCTCGCGATTGATCTTCTAAAATATTCATTGTTATACGAATAGCATCAGGGGTTTGTATCCCTCTTACTTGCTCTGGCCATTCCATAAAAATAATATATTCTGGATTTGCAATGATCTCTTTCCAAGCAAGATATTCTAATTCTGATCTATTTTCTAAACGATAAGCATCGATGTGTATCATTTTTTTAAACTTTCTATCACTCTCGTTTATTTCATATTCCTTTTGGATTACAAAAGTAGGGCTCGTTATTTCTTCATTAATTCCTAAGCATTGTGCAAAAGCTTTCACAAAAGCCGTTTTCCCCACACCCAAATCTCCTGAAAGCAAAATAATTTTCGCAGTAGAGCCTTTCTCAAGAGTATGGAAAAAATCACAAGCAAAGGACTTTAAATCATTAAGATTTTTTACTTTTATTCTTTCATGCATACACATCGCAGTATAATGAATTTCAAATCAGTATGCAAAAATAAAAAACACCTATTCAGGTGTTTTTTATTTTAATTCCTATTTGGACGATAAGGATAGTATCCATCTTGCTCTCCATGATTATTTTGTGCAGGTGCTTGAGGGTTTTGATTTGCTTCTCCACCCTGCATAGGAACATCATGGTATACATGTCTCACAGGAGCAACTGGTTGTTGTGGCACAACAGGCTGTCCTGGGTGATAAGGAAGATAATTTCTTCCATATCCATTCACATAAGCTTGAGCTCTCAATTCTTCACGCTCAAGATAAAGCCATCGTGCGATGAGGAAGACAATGAGAAGACCAAGGAGAATAGCTAACCATCCTAAGAAAGTAATATTTGCAAGACCAAACACAGAAGCGGTTCCTACAGCTGTCTGAATAACATAATCATCAACATCATAATCTCGTGCATCTTCTTGAGCATGGTTAATAGGATTATCAAAAGCAAGCGCTGCTTCTGCTGTTAAGGCATCACCAAGACGACCATCTTCAACAAGTCCATCAATTGTCATTGAACCACTCTCTCCAGCGTCAAGCTTGTTAATGGTATAAACAATTGCATTTCGATCCTGATCCATCTTTCCACGTGAAGAAGCAAGAATTCTTACTTCTCGTGGAATTTGTACATTCAACTTCAAGGTATCAAGGTTGATATCTTTTGAAATATTCTCCCAAGTCACCTTATAGGTGAGATGTTGTCCCTTTGTAACCGTTTCTAGATTATCATCAATATCAAGTCTTACAAAGGAAAGTCCAAGGCCTAATTTTGCGAGATCAATATTGGTATTATCTTCTTTTACCACTTCAACTTTTGGCTGATAAATAACTTTGGTACTAGAAGCAGGAGGAGTTACAAAACATTTAATAGCTCCATAATCCGTTCCTTCCTCCGTTTCAATCATCGCTTGATAACAATAGCGTTGATTTGCTTTGAGCCCTCTAAAATGATGGGTAAATCCACCATAAGCTCCATATACCGTTTGCTTTGGAGTTGCACTCGTGAGTGTTTCTGTCCGTCCATAGTTAAACCAAACTTTTGCTTTTTCAGCATTAGAAACATAGAAACCAGAAACAATTGCAGAGTGTGGGTATACAGATTTAACTCCTTCAGTGCTTACAATAGGTTTCTTCCCTACAACTGGAGTGTTATTATTGGGTGTAATGAAATATTTTTCATCCCCACATCCATACTGAGTACATGCTCGATAGTAATACTTAGTCCCCGGACGAAGATGCGTCATCGTGGTACAATAGTAACCCTCTGAAGCATACTTCCTTCCAGTAAGAGCCCATGAAATTCCTTCCCTTCGGTATTCCATCCATCGAAGCACCGTATCATCTCCTCCATTATCAACGAGGTTTCCACAAACTTTTGCAGAATTGCTTGTTACATTACTATATCCCTCCGTTCGGATATCAACTCCATCGTGAGAATTTCCATTTTGAGAATTATCGCTAGAAGTATCAGTAGTAAAATGTCGCACTCCACCACATTCAAGAGCATGATCTCCATTATTTTCCTTATAGTCTACACAAATACGATAGTAATACTTTGTATCACTCAAGAGTCCATCTACTTCTTCTTCATAGCTTTGTGCATCATCAAGGTCATTATCAACAACTACTTTTTGAAGATTTTGTCCATCTTCATCAATAGCAGTATAACGATCGAGAAGTGCTACATCATCAACACGATAGAAACTTTTTCCATAAACAAAGAATACTAATCCATTGTGATAATCATTCATATCTACCTTTCCACGAAGGGTGGCAGAATCAAAATTCAGATCAGAAACACTTCGCGTTTCTGCTTCTGGTTGAGTTCCATCACAAGCTCTCTGTGAAATAGGTTGTGTAGCAGCGCTACAATTTACATCATTCACAACGTTTCCATTGTTATCTTCACACCATACATCGCGAGTTTGTAATCCATTGTGACATTGACCCCAATCACCAGTATTCCAGGTATAACTCGTCACATTTTGTTGTGGAGTTGTAAAGGAAACGATACTTCCATGAACTCCCTGTCCAGGAGTGGAAATGTTTGGCTCAGCACAAGCCATATAATGATAGCTCGTATTTGGAGCAAGCCCTGTTTTTACATAGCTATAAGTGTAAGGACTCTGTGAAGCGGTCATCATACCTACTTTCTGAGTTCCATTATTACAGGAAAGACTCGTTCCTTCTTCATCAAATACAAACCAAATACTTGCAGGAGCTCCGTCAATGAGTTCTCCATTTAATTGAGCTTGAGTTCGGCTCAATCCTGTTACTGGGTTGGTTCGCACCTCAACTTGTTGCTGTTGCTGTGCTGTAGTGAAGGATCTCACATTTCCATCATCGCTCTGTGTAGCATCTTCTGCACAAGCTCGATAGTAGTAAGTGGTTCCAGGATTAAGACCTGACACGGTATAGAAAAAACTATCTCCTGTGTTTCTGTGATGGCTCGTTCCTAAACGAGTTCCACTACAGCTTGGGTTAGCATTTGTTCCGAGAACAAACCATACGCTTGCATCATCTCCAGAATTGAGCGTTCCGTGAAGCTCTGCACTATCAGCATTCACCGCAGTAGCAGATCCTGTGTAAACTTCAAGCGCCGTAGCTTGGGTAGTAGTATTAGTCACTTTGAAATTTGCAACAATGTAACCCTGATCACAAGAACCAGTTACTCCATGCCATGTTCCGATCCAATCAAGGTGATCAATGAATGCACCTGTGCTACTCAAATCATTGGTATTGAGTGCAATATTGTAATTGTAAGGTGCACCGCTTCCGCTACACTCTGGATAAGTTGCTTCATCGTGGGTATTGATTTTCCTTGCAGAAACTAACTCAAGCTTCCAAGAACTTGGAAGTCCAGAAATTGTCGCTGAATCAGCTTGGTATTCTGCATGAGAACCACTGAGAATTCCTCGAATGGAAGTAGTTGCACTCGTTCCGCTATGATCAAAATCAAGTGTTCCTTTTGCATCCCAGAGTACAGCATTATTTTTCACATTTTGATAAGCTAGATAGAGCTTAAAATTCTGTGAATCTCCAGCTTGAGGAATATGCACATTAATGCTATTTGCACGTGCATTAAATCCTGTTTTAGAAACAGAAGTAATGCCGTGACTTCCTCCCATCGGGTCATAGGTGATAAACTTTCCCCCGTCAGTATAAGCAAAAGACAGCCCAGCAAAAAATACAAAAGCTGAAACGAGACTAAGTTTTGTTAAATTTTTGAATAATCTTTTCATAATATTTTTTCCATTAAAAAAACGAATAATACATCGAATAACATATCTATTATAGCAATAATAGATTTTGTGTCAAGTCTTTTCATCCTTAAACCTTCCAAATTGAAAGACTTAATAATGAAAAGAACGTATTGCTCTTTTTTTTATTTTTATAAAGAGCAAAGAAAGATTTTCTTGGGGCGCTCGCTTACGCTCGCGCCCCTCAAACCTTTTTCCCTTTCTCCGCCCTAGAAACGGACGGAGAAAGAAAATCCCCCACCTACTCCTTTCGGGGTTGGAATTACCCCTACC
>CAZCYC010000010.1:9079-10098 GCA_964502915.1 uncultured Candidatus Saccharibacteria bacterium
AAACCTTCCAAATTGAAAGACTTAATAATGAAAAGAACGTATCGCTCTTTTTTTATTTTTTTTTATTTTTAATATAAAGAGCAAAGAAAGATTTTCTTGGGGCGCTCGCTTGCGCTCGCGCCCCTCAAATCTTTTTTTCTTTCTCCGCCCTAAAAACGGACAGAGAAAGAAACCCCCCCGCTTATTCCATTTGGAGTGGGGATGGCCCCAACTCCAAAGCTTATTTTAGGAGGAGCGGCGGAAGGGCGCCCCTCCGGTCCCGTAGGGGGTGTTCCCCCATTATTACTATCATCCCCCCCATCGGGCCCAGTAGGGGGGGTTTCCGGTTCCGGCGCCGGTGCTGGTGTCGGAGCTGGTCTATGCAGAAGCGCATAGGCTCCTGCTCCCACCGCGATAGCAGTGGGGACCAACCATTTCCAATTCCTTCCGAACCAAGATTTTTTCTTGGTCGGAATTATTACCGGTTCCGGCGCCGGTGTCGTCGCTGCCGGTTGTTGTAACAGCAACGACTGAGGGGTTTCTTGTACCTCTGTCCACCCCCCCTCTTGGGTGGATTCCTCTTCATTCGTCTCCTGAGAAGGAGACTTTCTTATTATGACTTCCGTTCGCGTTCGAACCGGCACCGGTTCGAAGGAAGAAAATTTATTCATGCAGTATGGGTAGTGGTACCCTCCTGCATGAATAAATACCGGGCTCCCCGCAGGGAGCAGAAAAATTTTATCGGTGGCCCCTTGGCGGGAGTCCACCTTCTGGAACGACACGAGCCGGTCCTCGGTCGTCCAGAAAAAACTTATACCGGCGGGCCACTGAGGCTCAGCGCCGGAAAAATTTTTTCTTTCCCATGCCAGGAATAAAATCCTGGCTTGATTTAGGCGGGTCTTAGCCCACCTCTTTGAAATTTTGACTTTTTTAGGAGTCAAAACTTCAAAATTTTGGGCGCGGAGGCCCATAATGGCGATGGTTGTTGCCAATACAAAAAATATTTTTTTCATGGTTCTATTTTTTTTTTAGGGTTCACG